>CAZBDL010000018.1:16161-17336 GCA_964490525.1 uncultured Victivallales bacterium
ACCCGGCGGATCGCCTCGATGCCGAAGCGGTCCTTCAGGTCGGCCAGGACCCGCCGCTGCATCTCGGCGGTCAGCTCGGGCAGGCTGCCGCCCTCGCATTCCGCGTCCAGCACCAGCTCAAGCTGCAGGCCGTCGCGCCCCTCGCGCAGGGTCACCTTGCCGAGTTCGAGCCGGGGATAGTCGAGGCAGGCCGCCCGCACCAGGTCGGCGATCGCCGTCGCGGCAATGAAGATCGTCCCGTGCTCCCCGCGAATGGCCACCCCGGCGGAGCGGCCCCGCTCGCCGAACAGCAGCACCAGCACCAGCTTGATGGCCAGCAGCAGGAGCAGCACCACCAGCACGCCGGCGACATAGCCGAGCCGGAAGTCGTAGCGCTCGGCGTCACCGGCGCGCAGGAGCCATTGGACCATGGCATCCATGGGCTAGGATTCTTCTTCCTCGTCGACCAGGTCGAGCTCCTGGACGATGACGTTCACCGCCGTCACCGTCATCCCGGTCAGCTGCGTCACCTCCGCCGCCACCGCCCGCTGGATCTCGGCGGCCACCGTCGGCACATGCACGCCATATTCGAGGTTGACCTTGACCTCGATCGCCACCTTGTCGCCGTCCATGTGCACGGCGATGGCCCGGTCGCTGATGCGGCGGTTGCCGATCAGCTCGGCGATGTTGTCGACCAGCGGGCTGCCGGCCAGGCGGATGACGCCCGCGATGGCGCAGGTTGCCTTGCGCACCGCGGCGGCGATGACGTTCTCATGGATCTTGATGACACCGAGCTCGGCGCCTTCCGCGCCGATGCCGCCGGATACGCTGCTGTGCGCGCGCTTGCGTCTGCGGTCCTTCATGGCCTGGTTCCTTCTGTCGCTAGAGGCCCTGCGCCGACATGCCGACCCCGAAGGAGCCGGAATTCATCAGGCGCTCAATATATCCCGTGTCGTACTCGCCGGCAAGGAAATCCCGCTCGCCCATGATGTGGCGGGCGAAGGGGATGGAGGTCTTGACGCCCTCGATGACGTATTCGTCGAGGGCGCGGACGGCCCGGGCGATGGCGGTGGGGCGGTCTTCGGCATGGACGATGAGCTTGGCGATCATGCTGTCGTAGTTGGGAGGAATGACATAGCCGGTGTAGGCGTGCGAGTCGACGCGCACGCCGATGCCGCCGGGGGCGGAATAGAAGT
>CAZBDL010000019.1:0-16887 GCA_964490525.1 uncultured Victivallales bacterium
TGCCGGCGGCGAGGGCGTCGACGGCGCGCTGGCGGTCGAAGGGGGGCAGGGCGGTGCCGATGGGGATGGCGGACTGGGCCTCGACGGCGAGGCCGGCGGCGTTGAAGGCGTCGCGCAGGCAGAGGGCGTTCATGGCGGTGGCGAGCATGCCCATGGTGTCGGCGGTTACCCGGTCCATGCCCCAGGCGGTGCCGACCATGCCGCGCCAGACGTTGCCAGCGCCGACCACCAGGGCGACCTCGACGCCGGCATCGATGACGGCGGCGACGCGCCTGACGATCTGGCCGACGGCGTCGGCGTCGTAGCCATGGGCGAGGTCGCCCTTGAGGGCCTCGCCACTGAGCTTGAGCAAGATTCGGCTGTAGGCAGGTGCGTCGACCATGGTGCGGGTCTCCTCAGGGAAGGCGTCTGGAGGTTGGGCATGACCGGTAAATCTAGCCGCATTGGCGGCCCCCCGCAACCGGGCTTGATTTTCCGTGGAACCGGGCTAGGTTGAACGGCTCCTGCCCGATGGTGTAATGGTAGCACAACTGACTCTGGATCAGTTTGTCTAGGTTCGAATCCTAGTCGGGCAGCCAATCCTCTAAGCTATTCAGATACAAGCATTTAAGCACATAAGCCCGCCGCCTGGCGGGTTATTTTTTGTTTTTCCGGTGACACTCACTTGACACTATACCGCCGCCCCGTTACAGTAGAAACAACCAGCAACAGGAGGCCGACCGATGATCTACCGACGCGAGGGATCGAAGTATTGGTACGCCGCCGTCTTCCTGCTCCGGCCCGACGGCACCCGCTGGAAGCTCTGCCGCAGCACAGGAACGACCGACGAGAACGAGGCCCGCATGGTAGAGCAGTCCATGATCGGCGCGCGGAAGGCGATGCGGGAGCGCCGGAAGGTCGAGGACATCCTCGACACCATGGTCCGGCAGATGGGCGCTGCCGTCCCGGCCGTTGCGTCGGGATACCCCCTATCCAAGGCGTGGGAGGCCTTCGCGAAGCTGCCACGGAACAGGGAGACCCCCGGGCGGACTATCGCAGCGAAGCGCCAGGCATGGAACCGGCTGGCCGAATGGTTGAAGGCGAATCACCCCGACGCGGGCACCATGCAGGACGTGAGCCCGCGCATTGCCGCCGAGTTTCTCGGGACGATGCCGGGAGCTGCGACGCATAACCGGACAAAGGCCTATTTAAGCAGCATGTGGAAGGAGTTGGCAATATCCGCCGGGCTTGACGGGAACCCCTGGCGGCAGGTCGGGGCGATCCTGGAGAATGCGAAGAGCTATCGCCCCTTCGCGCTGGACGAGGTGCGGGCGATCCTCGGGAAATGCGATGCCGTCTCCCCCTACTGGAGGCACCTGGTCGCCGTCGGCTACTTTACCGGAATGCGGGAGGGGGATTGCGTGACCCTGGCGAGAAGCGAAATTACGCCGGACGGATTCATAGAAAAAATCCCGAGCAAGACGCGGAGGACAGGTAAGGCGATCCGAATCTTCATCCACCCCGATCTGCAACGCATACTTGCCCCGATCATCGCCGCCATGCCCGCCGATGCCGACCTACTTTTCCCCGATGCAGCCGCAAAATACGGAACGCAAGCGTTCGGACTGGAGTTCGGCGAAATCCTCAAGGCCGCAAAAGTGAAAGAAACAAAGGCCGGCCGCGTCTCGTTCCATAGCCTACGGCATTCGATGGTTACGACGCTGGAAGCCGCCGGCGTTGACCGCCGCACCGTCCAGGGGATTGTCGGGCATGGATCCGACGCCATGACCGCAAGATACAGCCACGTCCTCGACGCGAGCCGAATCCTTGCAAAGGTGATACCGGCACTGAACGAATAGCCTAGAGTTGGTCAAAATACTCGAAGTCGGTCGCAATATTCGCCCGAAGTTCATCCTCCCCGGGCTCATGCCTTAGCGCATCATATTGCGCATTAGAAAGATACCGCGCCAGCCTGTAGCGCATCGACGACCGGGAAAGCCCTGTCGCGTCGCTCAATATACGGACGCGCGCGCGGAACGTGTCCACCGCCGCCAGTTCCGCCGCCTTGCCCTGCACTTGGCGCTGCAGGAGATTCCGCCAGCCCTCGGCTCGCGTCACCGGTCGCCATGCCACTATGCTACCCCGGGGAAGCATGGGGTTGCCCTCGAAGAACGCCCGTGCCTGCACTGGCCGCGAGCGCTGCAACCACGCGCGCGCCTGACCATCCTCGACATACGACCGGCCGCGCCGGCGCACGACCGGCAACCCCTCCGCGATCCAGCGATGTGCCGTCCGGCGGTCTACACCGCAACGCCGGGCAAGCTCCGCCATTCCGACGAGCCGTCGCCCTCGGAATAAAGCCCGCTTCTGTTCACCGTTGAGCCTCGCAATCGGTGTCCCCTCGGGAATCGGTATCGCGTCCCCGACCCGGGGCAATGGGGCACCGTCGGGCACCAGTATCTTGATCGTTACCATCGCCATAGCCTGGCCTCATATGCGGGACATTATTTACTAAACTGTCTCAATATAACAAAAGGTGTCAACCGATGCAAGCGAGAAACAACAGAACACGGAAAAAAAAGGAGAACAGAGATGGAACGGCTCATCCTCGACGTGAGGGAGACCTGCAGCGCGCTGGGAATCTCCAGGCCCACGCTATGGAGAATCAGTCAAACGAACGCCCTGCCGGAAATCCGGATCGGCCGCAAGGTCGGCTATTCGGTCGAAGCCTTGCGGGCATTCGTCGCGAACGGTGGAGTTCGCACCCTGCCGCAGGTCAAGCCCGCGCACCGCCGCAAGTAACAAGCAACACGGGGACCACCATGAAAGCAATTATCCACATCGATGGACGCGCCGTCATCACCGAGACCGACGCCGAGACCGCAAAGCAGATTCACGAAGAGAACGTGCGTTTCCGGAAAATGATCCGAGATGCAGAGCGCGAACGGGATTTCGACACGCTCTTCGCGCTCCTGTCGGGCTGGCAACGGTTCGACGCCTTCAAGCGGTTGAACAACGACATGACCGACCAGCAGTACTGGCACCACCTGGGAGATATCTGGGTTATGGCCAAGTTCGGCGGACATCCCCATACCCGTACCTGGCTGAAATGGTTCACATCACCCAGGCCTGGCCGTCATCACTTGATGGACGCGGGCGAGCGGGACACCCTGCGGCACCTGCCCAAGAGCTTGACCGTGTGTCGCGGATTCTCGTGCCGCAAGGCGGTTCATGGCCTGTCCTGGACGAGAGATCGGGCGATTGCCGAATGGTTCGCACGCAGGAATCCGGATCGACGCGGCTACATGGCAACTACGACCATCAAGAAGGCGGAGATCATCGCCGTATTCCTTGGGCGGTCGGAATCCGAGATCGTCCTAGACCCACGCAAGCTGCACGGCGTCACCGTCGAGGAAGTCGCCGCACTGGCGGAAGGCGGTGCAAAATGAGCGATTCAATCTTTGATAAGGTGAAGGCTCGCGTCAGCGTCAGCCAGGTGCTGAATTACCACAGCATCGTCGCCGCGAAGAGCCCGATCAAGTGTCCGTTGCCTGGGCATGACGACAAGCGGCCATCCTTCAACTACGACCGCGAAAAATGGAAATGCTTTGGCTGCAACAAAAGCGGCGACGCCGTCGAGTTGCACAGACTGCTGGCGAATATGGCGAAACCGATCGACGCCGCGATTGACCTGGCAAAATGGATGGGCATCGACACCGGCACCCAGTCCGAAACTAAGGGCAAAAGCGAGATAGCGGCGGTCTACGAATACCGCCACCCCGACGGCCGGCCGAACTTCGAGGTATGCAGGCTGGAGCCTAAGAGCTTCCGGCAACGGCACACGGACGAGACCGGGAAGGTGGTATGGACGGCGAAGGGCCGCCCGCCGACCATCTATCGCGCCGAAGTCCTCGCCAGCACCCCGGGCACGGTCTACGTCGTCGAAGGCGAGAAGGATGTTCACGCGCTGGAAATGATCGGCCTGCCCGCGACATGCAACGCAGGCGGCGCGGGAAAGTGGAAACGCGAGCATAGCGAAGGGCTGCGGGGAAGGGATGTCGTCATCATCCCCGACAATGACGCCCCGGGCCTGGCACACGGGAAGGCCGTCGCCGCATCGCTCCAGGGCATCGCGGCATCCGTGAAGCTCCTGCCCCCGCTGCCGGTCGGCAAGGATGTGTCCGACTTCATCGGAGAGCGCCGGGGGGCAGGCACCAAAGCAAAGACCATCCACGACGAGATCATGGCCATGGCTGCGGACGTGGCACCCTTGACGGCGAAGGCGACGGCGACGGAAGAGAAACCACAAAAGGCGAGTTACACGTTCATGAGCGGTGAAACAATCACGGCGACGGAACTGCCGGAGTGCCGGTGGTTCGTAGACGGCATCCTGCCCGAGGGCTTCGCGCTGCTGGTCGGCAGGAGCAAGGCGGGAAAGAGCTACCTGGCCCTGCAGCTCATGCACGGCATCGCCACCGGGGAGCCCGTCCTTGGCGGCGTGGAGACGACACAGGCCGGAGTAGCCTACATCAGCCTGGAAGATTCCATCCGCCAGGTGAAGCACCGGTACGAGCATAAGCTCAAGACCCCGATTCCGCCCGACATGCTGCTGGCCTTCGACTTGCCGAGCGCAGACCGGACGGCGGCTATCAATGCCATCGACGACCTGCTGGCGGAACGCCCCGACATCAAGCTCGTCTGCATCGACACCGTGGGGATGATCCGGCCCCCGGCGCGGCGCGGAACTGGCGGCACCCTCTACGATGAGGACGTGGCCTTCTACAGCCGCTTCCGTGACATCGCCCACAAGCACCACGCGCTGATCCTTGGATTGCACCACACCAACAAGCTCCGCCAGGTCGGGGACGTGTTTGACACCATTAGCGGCAGCATGGGCACACAGGGCGCTGCGGACACCATCATGGTGCTAGAGGAGCCACCGGGCCAGGACGGCTTCGACCGCATCCTGCACATCCGAGGAAAGGACGTGGACAGGCAATCTATCGCCCTGCGGGCCGTCGCCAACTACCATTGGGAGGCGTCCGGCGATGCGATGGAACTGCGGCAGACGGCCGAGCGCCAAACCATCCTCGAGTTCCTGCGGCACGAGAAGGAGCCCAGGTCAACAGGGGAAATCGCCAAGGCCCTAGGCAAGCGCGTGCAGGCGGTGAGCAATCTGCTGGCGCGGATGAAGAAGGATCGGATTGTGCTAACGCCGGAATATGGAAAGTGGACCAACAACCCCTATGCGGTCACGAGCAGCACTAAAGGCTAATACCACACTATATATAAGTAGTTTAAACAGTAAAGGATATATAAGTAGTGTTAGATATGTAAGTGGTGTAACCAGGGACTAGAAGGAAACACAGGTTTCACAACTTACATGAATACACACCTACACACGCCTACACCGCCAGGGCCGTCTAATCGTCGGTCTGGTCCCCGCCGATGGGGCGGCTCCTGGCACTTTCAACAACCCGAAGGAGATGTTCCCATGAAAACCGCAGCCCGCACCACCCGCCCGGCACTGTTCGCGAAGACATATTGGGGCGTCTTCACCCACAACGACAAGGACTTTCCGGAATCGATCTATGCCGCGAGAGAGCAGTTCCTTCGGGAGTTCGACCCCGCAAGGCACTACAGCACGCGGGCCGACTACGTGCTGAACGACTACCTCCGCGAGCTTGACCACCTGGAAACCTACCTGTGCCGGGACGGACGTGTCGTCCTGGTCTGCTCCAACTACGGCAGCACGAGGCCCCCGGCATGGCTGAGGATGGTTCCATACTGGCCGATGTACTACCCGGGGGCGACGACCTATATCCGCGCCTTCAAGAGCCGGTTGGAGTATGCCGACACCATGCGATTGGCGAAGAGCTTCGCGATGCTCGACGCGGCCGCCCGCGAAACGCTGCTGGCCCTGCTGAACGCGGGGAGGGCTTGACCATGACCTCGCAGACCTGGACAACCATCCTCGACAAATGCACCCCCCGCGAGCTTCGCCAGCTTGCGCAGCTTGTGGACGCCCTCCGCCGGATCGGCCGCTTCTGCCCTGCCGTCGCGCGCCTGGTGAAGACATGCCCCCTGCCGTCGATCCTCGGACACCTGATGCCATGGGCCATCCTCGGGCTCCTGCTGGGGAGGCTGCTGCCATGAAGCACCCCTTGCCCCCGATTGTGACCGACACCCGCGAACAGACCCCGTTCGCATTCCCGCCCGACGTGGCGACCATTCCCGGCACCCTGGCCGCAGGCGACTACAGCTTGCAGGGATTCGAGGAACTGGCCGCGATTGAACGGAAGAGCCTGCCCGACCTCGTGGCGTGTATTGGGCCGGAGCGTGACCGCTTCACCCGTGAGCTATTGCGCCTCCGCTCCTACCGCTGCCGCGCCCTGGTGATCGAGGCGAGCTTGCAAGACATCCTCGACCATCGGTACAGGAGCATGACCGAACCCGCCGCCGTCATTGGTTCGCTGGCGTCATGGGGAACGCGGTACGACCTGCCGGTGATCCTGGCTGGAGATGCGAAAGGCGGAGCCGTCTACGCCCTGGCCATCCTTCGCAACTTCCATCGCCATCTATGCGAGTTCGCCGAGAAAATCACGGGAAAGGCGGAGGGGCGGAACGATGCGATTTGACGATGATTCCCGCGCGATTGATGGCGAAGCCGTATCGGCTACCGTCCCGCGCGGTGAAGTGGCTGGAATGGCCGCGCGCGGGCTCTCCTGGAGACATGGCGTAGGTTCTCCCCCGAGGGTGGGAGAGACGCGAGGGAACCGCCCGAGCCTGAACGTTTTCGAAAATCCTTACCGCCGGAATAAAGGTTTAAAGAAATGAACCTGTGCGCCTATGCTGAATTGGTCGGGATTAGCCCGCAAGCCGCCAAAAAACACGCGGTAAAGGGAACCTGGTGCGACGCCACGGGCCGGACATGGCGAGCCACCCAAGGCCGAAAGGGGGCATGGGATATCCGCCCGGCTGATGCCCCGCCGGAGCCCTCCGCCCTCGACACCGCCGCCGCTGGCGACCACATCGACGTGGACACCGAGAACAGCCAGGCCCCGGCCCTCGACCTTGGGATTTTAAAAGCCAAGCTCACCTTAGAACAAATCCGCCAGCTCCAGGCGCGCAACGCGATCCGACGCCAACGGCTCCTCAAGGATTGGTCGGGCTGCCTGGAACGTGCCGCCCGCAGCTACTACGCCGCCTTGAGCGGTGCATTCGTCGCGCTCCGCCTCGACCCGGCGACCGCTGCCGCGATTGATGAGATTGTCAGCCATAGCGCCGGTCAGCTCGAAGCGAAGCTACAGGCCGAGCTTGACGCATACGAATCCCAAAATAGCGACAAGATCGAGTAGCACCATGGACGCCTCCGCCATTGATCGGCAATTCTCTGCCATGCTGGCAGGCAAGCCCGCCGCCCGCGTGATCCAGGCCGCACCCGGCAGACCCCCACGCCGGAAGGATGCGGAGGACGCCCCCGACGAAGGCAACCCCATGCGCGGGAATGGCACGTTCGGCCCGACCGGCTCAAGGTGCTTGATTGTCCGCAACCGCGAGCTATTCGCCCGGGCATACTCGGAATCCCGGCTGCTGGAAATCCTGCCCCACGACTTGGAGGAAGGCACCAGCTACCACGTCCTCAGTAATGGCGACATTTCGGCAATCTCCTATGTCCGGCACGTCATGCGCCTGCAACCACTCGACTACCTGCTGGGATCGACATGGGTTATGTCCATGGCCGACGTTGCCCAGCTCGAGGCGTGGATTGCCGCCAAGCACCTCGGAAGGCTGGACTTCTACGCGGGCGAGATATTCCCGGGCAGCTACGGAGCCGTCCATTCCGAATTGTGCAAGCTCACCGCCAGCACCGGCGGCCGCGTCGCCATATTCCGCAACCACTCGAAGGTGTTCGCAGGGATCGGCCCCAAGTTCGCTTTTCTGCTGGAGACCTCGGCAAACGTGAATCTCAATCCCCGATGCGAATGCGCCGTCCTCACCATCGGCCGCGCCGGATTCGACCATGCCAAAGGATTCTATGATGGAATCACGAGCTTTACCAAAGGCTTTCCCGACTGGCAACCATGGGAGCCCAAGCGATGAAGATCGAAGCCATCACCCAGGCCCATGCCGCCGTCGGCCGGATTGGGGCATATGTCACCCCGGCGCGGTTCGCCCAAGACGAGATCGACTTTTGCCGCGACGTGTCCGCACGGCAAGACCGCTTTGACCTGGCCTTGACCCCATATCTAAAAGACGTTCTAGACCAATGGGATTACCGGGGAAAAGGGAATCGAGAGATGGTAATCATGGCCCCCGAGCAGACCGGCAAGAGCTTGGGGGGATGGATGTTAGGATTGATATGGTCGCTGAAGTATGAGCCCGGCTTGAGCCTCGTAGTGTTCCCCAGCGATGATAAAATGCACGAGGTGAACCAGGCCAAGGTAATGCCGCTCATGCGATCCGTCCCGACCCTTGCCGCCGCCCTCGATCAGTCTTTCAGCTTCGCCAGGAACCGCTACAACCTGCCCGGCTCAATCGTGTACATGCAAGGCGCAGGCGAGCGCATTTCAGCCCATAGCGCGCGAATCTGCATCGCGGATGAAGTGGACGATTGGTTGCAAAGCGAGGACAAAAAGGAAAGCCCTAAGCTGGAAGACCTTAGAAAGCGAACCCGTACCTTCAAAGATTCGCTATTGGTTATCGTCAGCAGCCCCAAAGGCTCAAGCCCGATCATCGCCCCGGAGTTCAAGAAGACCAGCCAAGGCTATTGGCATCTTCGCTGCCTCGGATGCGGCGACCTCACCATGAGAAGTTGCGACATCCACAATCTGCAATTCGACAGCGACCCCGGCGAGGATGAGAGAGACCCCCGCCGCCTAATCCCTGGCACCGAACGGCTTGTATGCCCCAAGTGTGCCCGCGCCCACCTTGAGGTGGAGGCCCCCGCCATGAACCAATCCGGCGCATACGTCCACACCGTTCCCGGCCTGGTCGGACGCCGCACCGGCTACCAATGGGGAGCCCTCGCTTCGCTTTGGCAATCCCTGTCCTGGTCGGTCATTGCGGAATCCCAACTGGCCGCCTCAGCCCGCGCCAGCTTGCGGGAACAAACGTACTTCGACAACTCCATACGCGGCCTGCCGTTCAAGCCCCGCCGGATTGATGCGCCCGTGAACACGGCGATTCTAAGCCATTGCGCCCCAGCGCCCGCGCCGGAATCCATCGAAGGGGTATTTCTCTCAGCCGATACCCAAGATTCGGGATGGTACTGGGTAGCCCGCGCCGTCCTCAAAGACGAAAGCACGGCATTGTTGGGCTACGGATTCGCCCCGACCGCTACAGACCTGGTCGCCGCGCTACAGGCGGATTACCACGGCATGCGGCCGCTCATGGGCATAATCGACGCGGGAGGCCATCGAGGCCCCGAGGTTGATCGATTCGTGGCGGAGCATCGCAACTGCCTCAGCTACAAAGGGAATCCGAGGATCGGCAAGCGCCAGACCATTAGCCGCGAGAACCCCCGGCTCTTGCTATGCACACCGCAATCGTATCAGTCCGAATTGTTGTATTACATTTATTCCCAAGGGGATAGGGCGAAGGCCTATTGGTACTTGCCCGAGACCGTCGGGGAGGATTATATCCGGCAGATTGCAGCGATGAAGGAGCCCAAGCGCGGCCGGTCGGATTCGTTCGAGACATGGACGGCAACCGGCCCCGACCACTATTTCGACGCGGAAAAAATGTGCCTTGCTCTCATCGAACGAGCCAAGCGCACCATCCCCAGCAAGCTATGGGCGAGCGGTTCGCCGTCATGGGCGAAGAAGGCCCGGCCGACACCCAAGCCCCGGCCAGCGCGGGCGACGGGAAGTTGGTTGTATGGATGATCCGAGTTGACGATTCCCTACCCATAACCACATCGAAAGGATGCCGACCATGCCGAAGCCGAAAGACCAACGAACCGCCCTCGAGAAGATGCGCGCCACCTACGGCAACGACGTGTGTTTCTCCGGCCCGATGGACATGCACACCGGCCGCAGCGCCGCACCCGTGACCCGCGCCCCGAGCAAGCCCGCGCCAACCTTTCGCCCGAAGGCGAAGGCCCGCCCATTCAATCCCAAGCGCCCCGAGGGCAAACACCGTTGCCCAGGTTGTGGCCGCGCCACCCTCGACGGCGAACTGGTCGCCGGTCGCGGACGCTGCCTGGATTGCCGCTGCCCGTGAAGGCACCGACGACATCGAGGTGCCGACGTTGCGGCCGATGGTTCATGCGGCCCGACGGAGCAGGCCCCCGATGCCCATCATGCGCCCTCAGCCAAACCGACCGCCGCCTACTCGCCGAGAAATTGCCAATTCTTAGCATGAAAGGATTACCCCCCCAGTCGATTCGCCCCACCTGGTGACGCCGATAAACCCCATGCCGAAGGATGCCGACCAATGATTACCCCGCTGCCGAATCTCCCCGCCGTCCTTGCCGCTCCGCCTGCCCTGGCCAAATCCGTCGCCGAGTTCAACCGCTCGACGAATGAACAGACAGCAGACCCCGCTTTCTCCGCCCGTGCTGCCGCCCAAAGGTTGCTCGCCGGTCAGCTCTCGCCGGAGGACGCCCCGGCCGAGCGCGACGCCACCCTGGCCGATGCCGTTGCCGCATATCGCGCGATCCAGCAGAAGCGTCAGATCATGACCAACGTCCGCAACCTCGCCCGCGCGAAGCTCGAAGAGTTCGCCCAGCAACGCGACGCCCTCGCCGAGAAGCTGCAACGTGACCGAGCCCTTGCCCTGGCCCGGCAGCGTGACCCCGAATATGGCGGCCCGACCGTGAAGGCCTTGCCGAAGGGCGCGCGGCCGGCCCATGAAACAGGACATCCTGGCACCGACCCCGAACTGGCCCGCCTCAATGCCGCCGCCCTCGCCGCAGACGCCGCGCGGAAGAGCTGGGGAGAAGTGACCGAAGACGAACGCGAAACCGAGACCCAGGCCCGCCGGATCGTCGAATCCTATTTCGGATGCACCGCATGAACGCGCCACACCCCGACACCTTGACGGAATGGCAGCGACAGGCCGAGGCCGAGGAGCGCCAGGCCAAGGAAGCCTCGGAACGCCGTCGGGATGACTTCATCCGCAACCTGCCACCAATGACCCCCGAACCTCCGCCCGACCGCTCGGCACGGTAGGGCACCATCGCCCCGGCCGGGGTTCTCCTCACCCGGTCGGGGCCCCTCTTCAACCCCAAGGAGGCAACCATGGCGATCAGCCCGCGCGACAAACCGACGGCGGTGGATTACCTGCAGGCCGAGCCCGAGGCGACAGAGGGCCCGACCTTCTGCCACTTCGACGAGGAGGACGACGCTCCGCCGCGCGAGACCCGCTTGACGTTTGGCCAAAGCCTTGAAGTCTTGGCCCGCGCGTGCGAAGGCAACGCCGGAACCTTTGCCGCCCTCATCGGATGCGCCGGAGGCCTCAGCCTGGCCGAGGTCGGCTTTCAACTCGGCATGAGCAAGCAGGCCGTCGGAAAACGATTGTCCCGGCTCTGCAACGCCCTGCACGCCGAAATCATACAGTCGCCACCCTCCGAAGACTGGCAGGCAGCATTCCGCGATATTCCGGTGATCGGTCGCGGCCTGGTCAGCCGACGAGGAAGGCCCCGCCGGAAGCCCCTGGAATGACCAACCCCGCCACAGCACCCGATGCCGAGGACGCCGCCGCAGAGGAAGCCCGCACCAAGGCCGAGGCGGACGCCTGGTGGCAACGGCACCGCGCCGGGCGGTTCGACGACGCCGACTGGCGGAACCGGGCCCTTGATGCATTCGCCCGGCAGCAGCAGGCCCAGCTAAAGCGATTGGCCAAGCTCGAAGGAAGGTAGCCTATCCACCGCCGCCTATCCCGAGCCCCCCCCCGCACGGTCGGCAGGCGCTTGACTTTGCTTTACCATTGCTTGACCTTGCTTTACTGTAAATAATTATGCGGCAACGGCTTGTAATTACTTCTCTCCCGCGCTAATGTCCCCTCAACCACAACCAAGGAGGGCCGACCATGCGCCGCCTGCTGAACCCCAACGAAGTCGCCGCGTACCTGGGCATCACGCAGAAGAACGTCCTCGCCCTGGGCATCCTGGATCAGATCCCAGCAATAGTACTCGCCGCCCAACGGCGCTACGACATCCGCGACCTTGACCGCTGGATTGATCGCCGCAAGGCCGAGCAAACCGCCTGGCGAAGAGCCGACTTGCAACCGGCACCCCATGGGCTAAGGTAGGCACTCCACCGGCGAAGCGATGCCACAAGCCGGAAACATGACACTAACATGACACTAAACATAGCGGTAAACGGTTGTTTCTAGTTTGTTCTGTAGCCTCATAACATGCTGTCCGGCAACGATATAAGCGGACTCTGGATCAGTTTGTCTAGGTTCGAATCCTAGTCGGGCAGCCAATCCTCTTGCCACGGGAGCGGCCATGCAGCGGGTGGTGATCGTCGGTGCGGCCGGCCGGATGGGGCGGCGATTGCTGGACGGGGTGCTGTCGGCCACGGACCTTGCCTTGGTGGGCGCGGTGGAGCGTGCGGATTGCCCGGATCTCGGTGCCGATGCCGGGATGCTGGCCGGGCGCGGTGCCTGCGGGGTGAAGCTCACGGCGAGCCTGGCCGAGGCCTTGGCGCAGGCCGATGCGGTGATCGACTTCAGCGTCGGCGACGTCGTGGCAGATGCCCGAGTGGCGACGGCTTCCGGTTGTTCGGTGGTCATCGGCACGACGGCCCTGGATGCGGCGGCGAAGGCCGCCTTGGCGGATCTGGCCGCGGCGGGCGGACGCCTGGTCCAGGCCCCGAACATGAGCGTCGGGGTCAATGTCCTCTTCCGGGTAGCCGAGGATGTCGCGCGGATCTTGGGCGAGGACTATGACATCGAGATCGTGGAGATGCACCATCGCCGCAAGAAGGACGCGCCGAGCGGCACGGCCGTGGGGCTGGCCGAGGCGGTGGCGCGGGCCCGCGGCGTGTCTTGGCGCGACGTGGCGGCGCACGGTCGCGAGGGGTTGGTCGGTGAGCGGCCACGCGGCGAGATCGGCCTGCATGCGGTGCGCGGCGGCGATGTCGTCGGCGACCATGCCGTGATCTTCGCGACTGACGGCGAGCGGGTCGAACTGGCCCACAAGGCCGCGAGCCGCGACACCTTTGTCCATGGTGCCTTGCGCGCGGTGCGCTTCCTGGCCTCGGCCAAGCCGGGGCTCTACGACATGCAGGATGTCCTCGGGCTGCGTTGAGCCGAATCGCCCCTTTTGCCCCGGCCCCGTTGCGGGAGACGACGATGATGCCTGCGCTCCGGCGAAGTTCGCGCCAGGTCCGGGTGGGCGTGGTGGCGGTGGGCGGCGGGGCCCCGGTCTCCGTGCAGAGCATGACCTGCGTCGACACCCGCGATGCGGCCGCGACCGTCGCGCAGATCCGCGCCCTGGCGGCGGCGGGGGCCGACATCGTCCGGGTTGCCGTGCCGGACCGGCGCGCGGCGGAGGCGCTGCCGGAGATTGTCGCCGACGTGTCCGTGCCGGTCGTGGCGGACATCCATTTCGACCATCGCCTGGCGCTGACGGCGGTGTCCGCCGGGGTGGCGGGGCTGCGCCTGAATCCCGGCAACATCGGGAGCGAGGGGGGGGTGCGGGCGGTGGCCGAGGCGGCGGGCGCGGCGGGCATCCCGATCCGGGTGGGGGCCAACGCCGGGAGCGTCGATCCGGACCTCCTGGCGGCGCGGCGGGCGGCCGGGCAATCGCGCGAGGAGGCCCTGGCCGAAGTCCTGGTGGAGAGCGCCTTGGGGCAATGCCGACAGCTCGAGGGGTGCGGTTTTCGCGACATCAAGGTGTCGCTGAAGGCCTCGGATGTGCCGCTCTGCGTGAGGGCCTATCGACGGTTTGCGACCGTCACGGACTATCCCCTGCACCTCGGCATCACCGAGGCGGGCACCTGGCGCCGCGGCACGGTCAAGTCGGCGGCCGGCCTGGGCATCCTGCTGGCCGAGGGCATCGGCGACACCTTGCGCGTGAGCCTGACCGCCGACCCTGTCGAGGAGGTGCGGGTGGGCATCCTGCTGCTCGAGAGCTTGGGTCTGCGCGAGGCCGACCCGGAGCTGGTCTCGTGTCCGACCTGTGGCCGCACGGAGATTGACCTGATCGCCTTGGCCGAGACCGTCGAGTGCGAGGTCGAGGCGCTCAAGGAGGAGGGCAAGTCATTGCGTGGTAAAAGGATAGCTGTCATGGGTTGCGTCGTCAATGGCCCGGGCGAGGCGCGCGATGCCGACCTGGGGCTGGCTGGCGGCAAGGGCCGTGCGACCGTTTTCATGCACGGCGAGCCCCTCGGCACATGGCCCGAGGCCGAGGCCATCGCGGTCTTCCGCCGCGAACTTCGTGCGTTGGCGCGGTGAGGGTTGTGCCTGAAGGGGGCAGGGGCGGACGATCAGCATTCCCCGGAAACCCAGGCATTGGTGATGCCCGATCACCGGCAGAGCGCGAGCAGGCGGTCGTGGACCAGGCCATTGCTGGCGACGATGCCGTTGCCGGGCCAGTTGTCGCCTCCCCCGCGGTCGGTGACGCGTCCGCCCGCCTCGGCCACGAGCAGGGCTCCGGCGGCGACATCGTAGGGCTTCAGGTTCAGCTCCCAGAAGGCTTCGAGGCGGCCGGCGGCGACGTAGGCCAGGTCGATCGCGGCCGAGCCGTAGCGGCGAACTTCGCGGACCTGCGGGGCGACGCGGCAGAAGACCGGCAGGTTGTTTTCCGGCCAGCCGGCCCGCAGGCAGGCGAAGCCGGTCGACACGGCGGCCTCGACGAGGCGGCCGCGGCCAGATACGGCCAGGCGTCGGCGTCCCAGCCAGGCCCCTTGGCCACGAGCGGCAAGATAGGTCTCGCGCAGGCGCGGTGCGCGCACGACCCCGGCAACTGTCCGCCCGTCCTCCTCCAGGGCGATGGAGACGGCAAAGAAGGGTTGGCCATGGACGAAGGATGCGGTGCCGTCGATCGGGTCGATCACCCAGCGGCGGCGTCCGCCAGGATGTTCGCCGCTCTCTTCGGCGAGGATGGCGTCGTCCGGAAAGGCGGTGCGGATCGCGCGAACGATGTACGCCTCGACGCGGCGGTCAGCCTCGGTGACCAGGTCCTTCTCTCCCTTGAAGGTGATCTGGCTCGGGGTGAGGCGGCGGGCCTCGGCCAGGGCAATCCGCCCGGCGCCCTCGGCCAGGCAGCGCAGGAAATCGAGAAGGTCGTCCATGGTCGTTCTCTTCGCGGGAAATGCCGGACAAATGCCGCCGATGTGGTTGACAACCACTATATCATGGTTTAACAGTAGTGCCTTGTTCCGCTTGCAGCGCCGCCCGGGACGGACCTTGAGGAGGGTTGGTTCAGGCCATGACCAAGCAGGTTTCAGTCGTTTCGCGCCGGGAAGTCCGCGCCATTGCTGTGCTCTTCGCCCTGGTGCTCATGGCGCTGGCCCCTGTCGCCTTGGGGCAGAGCCCGAAGGAGGCGCGTGCCGCCGCCAACGCGGCTTTGGGCAAAGGCGATTTCGCGGCGGCCATCGAGAGCCTTGAGTTGCTCATCTCGCAGTTGGGCGAGAGCAAGCAGAAGGCGATCATCCAGTCGATGGAGGTGATCTACTACAAGCTCGGCATCTCCTATTTCTTCACCGGCGGCTTCAGCGAGTCCGAGAAGGCCTTCGATGCCTACCAGAAGAAATACCCGAAGGGCACCTGGGTGCCCGAGGCCAACCTCTACATCGCCGATGGCCTGCGCTTCGCCGGCCAGAACGACAAGGCGATGAAGAAGTACGAGGAGTGCCTGAAGAAGTTCGGCCCCCGCTACGACATCGACCTGCGCACAGACATCCAGTGCTCGATGGTCCGCCTGCTCGTCCTGAAGGATGACTGGAAGGCACCGCAGGCCCTGCTCGCCGAGATCTATGCCCGCGCCCCCGATTCCGGACGGCGCAACTGGGCGGCGACCCTGTGGACCATCGCCTACCTCAAGGAGCGCGAGGTCGAGAAGGTCTATCGGTTGGTACCCCTGCTGCTCCAGCCGAACTCCTTCGCCTCGCGCAGCGTCGCCTTGAACATGGCCGCCCTCGAGGCTGGCGACGAGCTTTTTGCCGAGGAGCAGTACCGCGACGCCCTCTGGCTCTACCGTCTGGTCTATCCGCGCGACGTCCTTGTCCTCAACATGGAGCGCCATCTGCGTGCCCTTCAGCGGCGCAGCGAGCAGCTCAAGAAGCGGGGCTACAAGCTGCGCGAGTTGATGCGCCTTCAGGAGCGTATCGGCGAGGCTGAGAACGAGATCGCCGCCTTGGAGAAGATCGACAACTACGACATCGAGCTGTCCTCGCGCATGGCTCGCGCCTACCTTGAGACCTCGCGCTACCGCGAGGCCCGCGAGATGTTCCTCTACCTGCATCAGGAGACGGACGGCGACCTGGCCGATGAATGCCTCTATCTGGCCTTCCGCTGTTCGCTGCACATCCCGCCGATGGAGCGCGCCCTCGAGCTGGGCAACGAATACATGCTCAAGTATCCGAGCGGACAGTACTTCGATCCCCTGACCTTGGCCATGGGCCAGGTCTATGCCCAGCGCCAGGACTGGCCGGAGGTCATTCGCCACTTCAATGAGACCTTGCGCATCAACCCCGAGCACGAGGATGGGGCCGAGTGCCGCTTCCTCCTCGCCTACGCGCACTTCATGGAGGAGCAGTTTGCCGAGACGGTCCGCCACCTGCGCGAGATGATGGCCAAGTACCCGGACAACCCGCGCCGCGAGGACGGCACCTACTGGCTGGGCATGGCCCTGCTCTACGACAAGAAGTACGAGGAGTCGGCGGTTGAGTTCGACACACTGCTGGCGGACTTTCCCGACACCGTCTACCGCGAGGACGCCAGCTACCGCCGCGG
>CAZBDL010000020.1:0-16806 GCA_964490525.1 uncultured Victivallales bacterium
CCGCCGCTGCGCCACCGCCAGGTGCATCTTGACTTCCATACCTCCGAGGCGATTCCGGGCATTGGCCGGGAGTTTGCGGAGGACGAGTTCATCGCCACGCTGAAGGCGGGGTCGGTGAATTCGGTGACGATGTTCGCGATGTGCCACCATGGCTGGTGCTACTATCCGACGCAGGTGGGGACGCCGCATCCGCACCTCGAGACCGACCTGCTGGGGCGGATGCTGGCGGCGTGCCAGGCGGCGGACATCGAGGCGCCGGTCTACATCACGGTCGGCTGGAACGAGCAGGCGGGGCGGGCACATCCGGAGTGGCTGGCGCTGGACCGCGAGGGGCGCCTGCCCAACGTGCTCGGCCCGGTCAACGAACGCCCAATGACCCCGGCGGAGCTGGCGGCGGTATCCCCGGACACGCCCAAGCCGTGGGGCTGGCAGCGGCTATGCACCAACACCGGCTACCTCGACTATCTGTTGGCGATCACCCGCGAGGTCATGGAACGCTACCGCCCGGTCGGCATCTTCTACGACATCACCGGCGAGGAGCCCTGCTTCTGCGCCACGTGCCGGGCGGACATGGCGGCCCGGGACATCGACCTGGAGGACGCCACGGCGGTGACCGCCTTCGCCCGGGAGGTGTACAAGACCTACCTGCGGCGGACCAGCGAGCTGATCTGGGGGATCAATCCCGCCACGCGGCTCTACCACAACAGCACCGACCGCAAGGGGCGCGACGACCTGTACAAGTATTTCTCGCACTACGAGATCGAATCGCTCCCCACCTCGTTCTGGGGCTACGAGCACTTCCCCCCGAATGCGGCGTACTTCCCCGTGAAGGGCATGGACTGCCTGGGCATGACCGGCAAGTTCCACCTGATGTGGGGCGAGTTCGGCGGCTACAAGAACCCGGCGGCGCTGCGCTACGAGTGCGCCCGCATGCTGGCCTACGGCACGAAATGCAGCGTCGGCGACCAGATGCCGCCATCCGGACGGCTCGACGCCGAGACCTACCGCATCATCGGCACCGCCTACCGGCATGTCGCCGAGCGCGAGGCCTGGAGCGGCGGCGCGGCCGTGGCGGATGTCGGCGTGCTCTGTCCGACCGCCGTCACCGGCATCAAGGACGAGCCCGGCAACCAGGCGGAGATGGGCGTCGCCTCGGTCCTCAGCGAAGGCCATCATCTCTATGCCATGCTCGATGCGGCGATGGACTTCACCCCGTACAAGGCCCTGGTCCTGCCGGACTGCGTGCCGGTCGACGCGGCCCTGCGCGCCAAGCTGGAGGCTTACCTGGCCGGCGGCGGCAAGCTGCTGCTCAGCGGCACCAGCGGCCTCGACCCGGCAGGCCAGGCGTTCCAGGTGGACACCGGGGCCGAAATGGTCGGGGCGTCGCCGTGGGACGTGGACTTCACCCTGGCGGGGCCGAAGCTGGCCAAGGGCTTGGTGGCGAGCCCGTTCCTGAACTACCTGCCGGGCCGCCAGACGCGGGTGACGGGCGGCAAGGTGCTGGCGTCGACGGTCGCGCCCTACTTCAACCGCACCTTCGGGCACTTCTGCTCGCATGGCGTGACCCCGCCGTCCGGCGCGGACGCCGGCTATCCGGCGGCGGTGCGCAACCGGGCGGGGAACGTGGTCTACCTGGCGAACCCCGTCTTCGGGCAGTACTGCCGCAAGGGCATGCAACTGCACCGCGACTTCGCCCTGAACGCCCTGGCGCTGCTACTGCCCAAGCGCACCGTCGAGACGAAGGGCCTGCCCTCCGGCGGGCTCGTGACCCTGCAGCGACGTCCCGCCGAAAAGGACTGCATCCTGCACCTGCTCTACGGCGTCCCGGTCAAGCGCGGCGAGACCCGCGTCATCGAAGATCTGCCGGCCATCCCGCGGATCAAGGTGACGCTCCGCCTGCCCCAGGCGGTGTCCGCCGTGCGCCTGGTCCCGGAAGGCCGCGACCTGAAATTCCGCCCCGGGCGCGACGGCAAGGTCGCCTTCACCCTCTCCCGACTCGAAATGCACCAGATGATCCAAGTGACATTCCGGTAGGAAATCGAAATTCGAAATTCAAAATTCGAAATCCCAAGCATCCGACATCCGACATCTGAACCATCGGCCATCCATATTCCCGGAGCGCCCCATGACCGGACATGAGACTCGGCAATGCCTGAACGGCCGGTGGGACATCCTGCCGGTGCCGTCGTCGACGCCGCATGACGCCATCCCGGAGGTGGGTTGGCAGTGCGGGCAATACCTGGTGCCCTCGCCCTGGAACATCAACCTCCAGGGCGTGCGCAATCCGGGGGAGGATCATGTTCACCGCGCCCCGGGCGACCGGCGCCGTCCGCCGGCCGAATGCTGGGCGGACATCCACCCCGAGGCCGAGCTGCTGTTCGACGCCTACGGCTATCCCCGGGCCTGGTCGGAGACCCGCACCGCCTGGCTGCGCCGTCGTCTGGAGATCGCGGAACTCGTTCCTGGACAACGCTATTTCCTGATCCTTGAGGCCGTGGCGCCGCGCGCCCGGCTGCTGGTGAATGGGCACGAGGCGGGAGAGCACGACGATCCGGCGCTGCCGTTCGAGAGCGACGTCACCGACCTGCTGCAGGCCGGCGACAACGAGATCGTCGTGCAGATCCTCGACCACGAATACGACGACCGCCGCCGGGCCCTGTCCCCCTGCGGCAACGAGTACCTGTACCAGACCAACGGCATCTGGCAGGATGCCTGGTTGGTCCGCCGCGGGGAGGTCCATGTCGCGGACGTGACCATCCGCACCTCCGTGCGCGAGGGATCCCTCTGGCTGCGCTGGCAGGTCCGCAACGCCTCCGGTCGCGACCGCCGCATCGTCCTCCGCCCCGAGGTGCGCGATTGGCGCAAGGGGGTGGATGCCGCAGGCTGTCCGGTGGCGCTGCCCTTGCCGACCTTGGAGATGACCATCCCGGCGGGCCGTTGCGAAGTTCGCGAAATGACCGTGCCGTGGCCCGATGCCGAACGGTGGGAGCCGTCCAATCCCCGCCTCTACCAGGTGGTCGCCGAAATCTGCGAAGGCGACCAGGTCCTGGCGGCGAGCAGCGAGCGCTTCGGCTTCCGCGAGGTCTGGATCGAAGGCCCGGAGATCATGCTCAACGGCCATCCGGTACACCTGTTTTCCGACTGGGGGCACAAGATGGCGGCCGGGCATCATTCCGAGGCCTGGATCCGGCAGTGGTTCGGGATGATCCGCGACGCCAACATGAACCATTCACGGCTGCACACCCATCCGCACCCGCGGATCTACCTCGACCTGGCCGACGAGGAGGGCATCCTGATCACCGGCGAGGCGGGGATCCACGGCTCGGGCGGCGACCAGGCCGCCGACGACCCGACCTACTGGATTCGGGCCGAGCGGCATGTCCGGGAATTCGTCCGGCGCGACAAGAACCATCCGTGCCTCGTGCTGTGGAGCGTCGAGAACGAGATGCGCTGGAACGGCGACAAGACGAAACTGACCTACGAGCACCTGCCGCGCCTGCGGCACCTGTTCAACGAATTGGACCCGACCCGGCCCGCCTATCACGAGGGCGACAGCACGCTCTGGGACGAGGCGGGCCAGGACATCCTCAGCCGCCACTACGGCAAGGAATGCGCCGGGGTGGGCTGGTGGGACCAGCGTCGGCCGTTGCACAGCGGCGAGATGTCGATCTACCACTACATGGGGGCGAACAACACCCTGCATTTGGGCGGGGACCGGGTGTGGGCGGACTACTCGGCGCTGGACGAGGCGGCGGCGCGGGACACGGCCCTGATCGTCGAGGCGGGGCGGATCCGCGGCGTCTGCTGCTTCGGCCCGTGGAACCTCTCGTGCCTGTGCAACCTGCGCCTCCATCGCGAGCGGATCAGCCTGCCGCCGCCCCCGGAGGGCACGCCCGGCATCCGGCCCTTGCAGGTCGCGCCGTACAGCGCCGAGTTCGAGTTCTGGAAGGACGGCAAGGGCTACCATCCGAACCGCAGCTTCGCCATCCAGGCACACGCCTTCCGTCCCTTCGCCGTCATCGACCCGAGCCTGCGCACCGGGCATTTCGGCGGGACTGCGTTCCGCCGCGAAATCTGGGTGGTCAACGACACCGCTGGCCCGGTCCATGGCCACCTCCGCATCGCCGTCGGCGACCTGCCCGGGCAGGAGTTTCCCCTTTCGCTCAGTCAGGGGCGTAGGCAGGCGATCCGCCTGGACCTCGTCCTGCCGACGGTCGCCGCGCCAGCATCGCTGCGCTACCAGGCCTGCTTCGCGGCTGACGATGGCCGGGTCCTGGACGAATGGGAGCGCGAGCTGCGGGTCGCCCCGCCGCCCGCCGTGGCGGCGGATGCGCCGTTGCGCCAGGCCCGCATCGCCGTCCTCGGGCCCGGACAGCTGCGTCCGTGGCTGGAGTCCCTTGGCCTGGCCGCCACCTGGCTGGACGCACCCGACGCCCAGGTCCTGGCGCAGGCGGACATCCTGGTCGTCGAGCCCTTCGTGCTCGTGCCGGGAAGCGCCCAGGCGGGGCCGATGAAGGCGTTCGTCGAGCGTGGCGGACGGCTGGTCATCCTCGAGCAGGCGGCCTCGCCCTTCGCCGACCTGCCCCTCGCCTCGCAGACCTTGTTCCATGCCTTTGTCCGCGCCCCGGGCCACGCGCTGCTCGCCGGCATCGACGAGGGCGACCTCTTCGCCTGGGGCGACGACAGCTACACCGACCTCTCCGGGGACGCCTTTCTGGCGCGCAAGCCATTCCGCAAGAATGACTCGTGCAACATCCTCTTCGCCGTGGACTCCGGCGAGGGCGGCTTCGGCGACGGCGACCTGGAATCGGCCCTGCTGGCCGAGGCGCGGCAGGGGCGCGGCCTGATCCTGGCCAGCCAGCTCCGCCTGGCCGACAAGGCCGATGCCATCCCGGCGGCCGCACAGATCCTCCTTAACCTGCTGAACCGCGCCGCCTCATGGCAGGCCCCGAACGCCGCCGCCGTGCATGTCCGCGAGGGCGCCGAGGCGATGCCGACGCCCGCCCTGCTGGCCCAGGTCGCCCAAGGCGAGGACGCCTATATCGCGGGACTGACGGAGCCGGGCATCGCCGCCTGGGCCAAGGCCCTGAAGGTCGGCCTCGCGCCATGGCGCGACCGGCACCCGCGGTACCAGGCGGTGCGCGCCGCCGATGGCCATCCGCTGCTGGCCGGCGTCAACCACGCCGACACCAGCGGCATCGACACCTGGACCTACGGCGGCAAGACCGTCAACCAACCCCTCGGCGAGGTCTTCCTGCGTCCGGTGCAGGGCCTCGAGCCGCTGCTCGTCACGCCGACCCGCAGCGGGCTTGAGGAGCTGTTCGTCCATGGCGGCCTGATCGAGCCCCTACGCGCCCACACCGTCTCACGCTGGGTCTACGACCGACCCGACCAGGCGTTCGGCGTGGTCGTCGGCATCGTCCGCCATGGCCAGGGGCGGATCGTCCTCGACCTCTTCCGTCCGGACATGACGACGCACCCGCGCTTTCGCCGCCTGCGCCATCGGCTGCTCGCCAACCTTGGCCGAGACGAATCCGCAGACCTGCTCGGCGAGACCGTCCCGATCGACCCGAACGCCGCCAGCCAAGGATTTCCCGAGTCAGTCTATCTCCTTGACCGGCTGCTTGATGCCGACACCGACGCCTGGCTTCGCGCGGCCACCCGGCCGGGCGGCGAGCGCCTGCGCTCGATGGCCGTCATGGAGGTTCCGGGATGGCGTCAGGTGGCCACGCCGGAGGGCGAGATGGTGGCCGAATCCATCCCGCCGGGCGGCGCGCTGACGATCCACTACGCAGTCGTCTCGCCGACCGTCCGCAAGAACCTCGAGACCAACCTCGGCGTGCCGAACCCGGAAGCCCTAACCTTCCTCGAACTGCACGGCGAGGGCCGGGTGGCGGTGACGATCAACGCGGTCGCCCATCCCCCGCTCGACCTGGCCGAGGGCGCGGGAACGGTCAGCGACATTCCCCTCGAGGCCAACTTCAACTATGTCCTGGTCCGCTGGACGCCCCCGCATCCAGGGGCGCGCCTGCGCTTCCTCTGGCGCAACATCATGCGCCGCCCTGAGACCGGCCTGCGCTTCAACTGAACGGAGACATGGGGTTCCTTCGCCGTCCGTCCTCGTCCTCGTCCTCGCCTTGCGAACTTCGCCCACCACCGACTGGAGAGCCCCATGGGACATGACGCCTGCTGGCAAGCCCTGAACCTGGAGATGCCCGACCGGGTGCCGCGCACCGAATATTCGGCGGACGGGCACTGGCCGCTGATCCAGGCGATCACCGGCATCGACACCACCGTCCTCGCCAACCGCCCGGCCGGGGCCCGCGCCTTCGTCCAGGCCTGGGACTACGCCTTCATGTGGTCGATCAACGTCCATCGCCAGCCGTTTGCCCGCGGCCGGATCACCGACCTGGGCCATGCCGAGTACAGCGAGGATGCGGCGGGAAAATCCGACCTGCACACCGAGACGGCGGCCCCGTTCACGGATCCGGAGGAGATCTACGCGCTCGACCTGGAGGCCGAGTACGGGGTCGCCAGCGAGGCCGAGATCATCGCCGACTACCATCGGCACTACCGCGAGATGCAGGCGCGCTTCCCTGGGCCGTTGCACATGGCCGGCGTCTACATCACCCTCTTCTCCGGGCTGATCGAGATCATGGGTTGGGACCTGCTGCTCATGGCGATCGCCACCGACCCGGAGCGCTTCGGCGCCTTCGTCGACCGCTACGCCCGCTGGATCGAGCCGTACTTCGTGGCCTTCGCCAAGTCCGACGTGCCCGTGATGATGAGCCATGACGACCTGACCTGGACGAGCGGGCCGGTCGCCCATCCCGACTGGTACCGGCAATACCTCTTCCCGCACCTCGAGCGCTTCTGGACCCACGTCAAGGACGCCGGCAAGAAGCTGATCTTCACCTCCGACGGCGACTGGACCGCCTTCCAAGACGACATCATGGGGTTCCGCTGCCCGCCGGACATGGTGGTCATGGAGCCGTGCTGCGACATGGCCCGCTTCGCCGCGAAATATGGCCAGCGCTGCGGCTTCGTCGGCAACGCCGACTGCCGCATCCTGCTCTCCGGCAGCAAGGACGACATCGAGCGCGAGGTGCGGCGCTGCCTGGACATCGGCAAGCCTTATCCAGGGTTCATCCTGGCGGTCGGCAACCATCTGCCCGCGAACACCCCGGTCGAGAACGCGCTGCACTACGACGCCGTCTACCGGCGGCTCGCCCGGCGCTGACGGCCCGGCACCAGCCGCGGGCGCCTTCTTCCGGCACCATGGCCGTCCTGCCCGCCCGGGGTCACGGTTCGGGGGAGGCGAGGACGCAGGACTGGAAGGGGGCGAGGAGCAGTTCCGGGGGAATGGCCGCCCCGGTCTCGAGGTCGGCCAGGTCGTCGCGCCCGAGCGGGCAGGATTGCGGCTCGCCGGTGAAGTTGCCGAGGACGATGAACTCGCGGCCGGAATCGGCGATGCGGCGCTGGACCATGACTCCGCGCGGCGGATCTTCGGGCAGGATGCCCGCGACCCCGGCATGGCGGCGCAAGGCGGCGGCGATGGCGCGCAGGCCATCGAGGTCGGGATGGGTGGCCAGGTAGCAGGCGAGGCCCTGGCCGACGCGGTGGGCGGTCAGGGCCGGGCGCCCAGCGCAGATACCGTCGGTGAAGGTCGCAGCAATCTCCACGCCAGGCCTGGGATGGACGACGGCGCAGGCGGTGCCGCAGGCCCAGGCGCCGTCGAGGCCGAGGGCATTGCCGGGAATGGCGGCGAACGCCTTCTTCAGGTCCTTGCCTAGGTGGTCGTCCTCCTCGTTGCGGAGGCCGAAGAGGGCCATGAGCCCGTCGCCGGGCCAGCCGCCCGGGAAGCAGAGGTTGTGCTCGTCGCAGATGCCGGTGTTGAAGGTGGCGAGCAGGGTTCCGCCCTGCTCGACGAAGCGTCGCAGGGCGTTGGCGACGCCAGGCCTGAGCATCCAGAGCATGGGGGCGACGAGGAGGCGATAGGGGGAGAGATCGGCCTCGGGCGGGACGACATCGACCGGCACGCCGGCCGCCCAATGCGGCCGATAGTGGTCGATGGCGATGCCTGTGTAGTCGGCGTTCTGGCCGGGCCCCTGGGAGAACTGCAGACCCCAGCGCGCCTCCCAGGAGAAGAGCAGGGCGACGTCGGCGACCACCCGGCTGCCGATCACCGGGGCGAGCTTCGCATAGCTGGCCCCGAGGTCGGCGACCGAGCGGAAGACGCGGGTGTCGTCGCGTCCGGAATGGTCGACGACCGCACCATGGAACTTCTCGCAGGATCCCAAGCCCTTGCGCCACTGGAAGTAGCAGGTTCCCTCCGCGCCGTGGGCGAGGGCCTGGAGCATCTCCAGGCGATGGAGGGCGGCCGGCTTCAGGCGCATCGGAGGCTTCCACTGCGGGGCATCTGGGCAGCTCTCCATGAGCATCCATGGGCGGTCGGGGTGCATGGCGTGGAAGAGGTCGTCCTTGAAGGCGATCCCGAGTGCCTTGTCCGGCAGGTCGCCGTCCTCCGGGTGATAGGCCGGATACTGATCGTCGGCGACGACATCGACGAGCCTGGCGAGGGCAAGGTAGTCGATCTCGGGATGGAGGCCCATGAAGTTGGTGGTGCAGGGAATCTCCGGGGTGAACTCACGCAGGGGCTGCATCTCCCACTGCATGAAGTCGCCGATCTGCCAGGTGAGGAAGCGCATCCAGTCGAGGCGCATGCCGTCGACGGATCCGTCGCGGGGATCGATCTCGGCCCAGTCGGTGAAGGTGTGGCTCCAGAAGGGGGCCCACCAGGCGCGGTTGAGGTTCTCGAGGGAGCCGTGGCGCCGACGCAGCCAGGCCTGCCAGGCGGCCAGGCACAGGTCGCAATGGCAGGCGGAGCCATGGGGTGCGCCGCCATATTCATTGGAGAGGTGCCACATGCCAAGGGCGGGGTGGTGGCGGTAGCGGCGCGCCAGGGCGGTGTTGATGGCGCGGACCTTTTCGCGGTAGACCGGCGAGGTCCAGCAATGGTTGTGCCGACCGCCGGGCGGCTCGCGCAGGCCGTCACGGGTGACACGCCGAATCTCCGGGTAGGCCTTGGCCATCCAGGCGGGCTTGGCGCCGCTGGGGGTCGCCAGGATCACCTTATGGCCATCCAAGGCCATGCGGTCCATGATGCCGTCCAGCCAGGTGAAGTCGAAGACGCCCTCCTGGCGCTCGTAGCTAGTCCAGGCGAAGATGCCGACGGCGAAGGTGTTGCAGCCGGCGAGCTTCATCAGGCGGAAGTCGTCGTCGATGACCTGAGGCCGGTCGAGCCACTGGTCGGGATTGTAGTCGCCGCCATGCAGGAGGCGGGAGAATCCGGGGATCAGGAGCGGCCGGGAGAAGGGGGGGGCGGCGGCGCGGCCAGGGCGTGGCACATGCGCCGCGGGAAGCAGAGCGGCCATCGTTTTTTTCCGTGATAAAGGTTCATCAACAAGGCGTTGCGGCTGACAATCTGCTTGTGCGGCCTCATTCGACCAGGGCAGTGATGGTGCGGATGAGGTCATCCATCTGGATCGGCTTGCTGAGGAACTCGTTGACCCCGGCAGCCAGCAGGGCGTCGCGTTCCCCGGCGCCGATCTGCTCGGCGGCGATCACGATCGGGAGCTTGGCCAGGAGGGGTTCGGCGCGGAGCTTGGCGACGATCCGCCGCGGACTGACCTGGGGCACGTCGAGATCCAGCAGCAGCAGGTCGTAGCGTCGTCGGCAAAGGGCCTCGAGGGCATCCTTGCCGTTGTCCACGGCATCGAACCCGATCTCCGCCTCGCAGAGGATTTCCCCGACCCGGTCGCAGGCGGCCGGGTCGGCATCGGCGAGGAGAATGCGGAGGCGTCGCTCGGCCACCGTTCCGTCGCTTCCCGGCGTGGCCTCGTCCGAGCGCATCTGCTGCCGCCAGTTGCTGGCGATGTGGATGGAGGCGGTCTCGGTGGCGGCGAAGAAGACGACGTCGCTCTTGCGGAAGACGACCTGGAACAGGGAGGCGCCGTCGTCGAGGGTTTCGGCGACCAGACTGGCATGCAACAGCTGGGCATGGGCCTTGGCGATGGCCAGGCGCAGGACGACCTCGCCGCCATAGTGGGGCATGAGGTCGGGATCGAGCCGGGTGTAGTCGTTGAAAAGCTCGGCCAGGGTCTTGCCGGGGCGGGGCGACGGTGCCCCGCGCAGCCAGAAGGCCAGCTCATGGGGGCCGGCGCGGCAGCCGACGGCCACGGCAGTGCCCGGCCCGGCAAGCTCGACCAGGCTGGTGACCAGGACACTGAGGAGGTTGAGCAGCAGGTCGCGATCGGTGTTGATCACCGTGGGCAGGTCGGAGGCATATTCGCAATGCAGCGCGATGTCGCGGGCCTCGGCCGCATGCTGGTGCAGGTCGAGCAGCTCGCGCAGAAAGGCAGAGATCTCCAGTTCGGCGATCTTCGGCTCGACCCGATGGGACTCCAAGGTGGTGAGGCTGAGCAGGCTGCCGATCAGGTCATGGAGCCGCCGGGCATGCCCATGCATGGCCTCGGCCTGATGCCGCAGCCCCTCCGGAAGACGTCCGGACCGGGCCTCCTCGCGCAGGGTGGCGGCGGCGGAAAGGATGAAGTCGATGGGGGGGCGGAAGTCACCGGACATCCGCGAGAGGAACTCGGCGCGGAGCCGCTCGGCGGTCTCCAGCTCCTGGCGGGCCTGACGCTCGCGCCCATGGCTCTGCCGGAGACTGGTCAGCGAGCTTTGCATGCGGTCACGCATGACATTGAGGGCACGGATGAGATCGCCGAACTCGTCACGCCGACGCGAGCGCAACTCGGCGGCGAACTCGCCACGGCCCAGGCGCTGGGCGAACTCCAGGGCCTGGCGCAACGGGGCCAAGGCATGGCGGGTCAACACCCCCAGGACCACAAAAAAGAACAGCATCGCCATGGCCGTTGTGACGATGCCGGCCACCAGCATGGAGCGCGCCTGCGTCAGGCCAACGCCGGGCAGGAACTCATCATGATGATCGTTGTCCGCCCAGACCCAGGAATGCTCAAGCCGCCATGCCGCACCGGCGGCATCGACCGCCGCCGACAAGGGCGAGGAAAGGCCGATGGTGTCGTCTCCGGCAGGGGGTGGGGGCGGGGCCAATCCTCCCGCCCCGTCCCGCCCGGGCCCCTCGGCATCCGCTCCCGCCGGCCACGCCGCCAGCGTCATGCCGCCAGGCCCGGCCAGGCGCGAAGCGACCGGCGCCCCGGCGACGCCCGCGCAGGGAGCCAGCATCCGCACGAAGTCATCCGGCGCCCAGATGACCATGCCCATGCCGACCCCGGTCTCCTCCGGCAAGGCCGCCACCCCAAGGATGACCGGGGCTCCGCTGCCACGTTGCGCCGCACACAGCATCAGCCCTTCCGTCGGCAACGCCGCACGCCAGGCGACACGTTCGAGGGACGGCACCACCGTCTCCAGGGACGCCTCCAGCATGCCGCCATGCGGGGTCCGGATCAGCCCCCTCCCCGGCAGGAAGATCCCCTCCAGTTCCGGGTTGAGGGCAAGCACCATGGCCAACGAGCAACGGGGTTCGACGTCAGTGCCGCCCCCATCATCATCCGGACGCCCCGGCCGGGCAGCCGCCAACCGCATCGATGCGGCCAGCTCCCGGAAGCGGGCATCGAGACAGCGCGCCTCCATGGCGGCCTGGCCGGCGCATTCCCGGCGGAAGGCCCTCGCCGCCGCCTGGGCATGAGCGTGATTCACCGCACGGACCACATAGGCCAGGCGCACGGAGAACAGGCCAAGCACCATGATCACCGCCAGGCCAGCGACGGCACCGACGACAACCGTATGCTGTCGGGCTATGCGCATATGGCTCTCTCCCTCCGCCCCTTGATCATCACCGGTGCAGACACCGGGAGGAGTCCGCCTGCGCCCTACTCCATGAGCAGGGAGCGGACCTCGCTGCCAACCCGTGCATCCGTAGCCATCGCCTTGCGCGCCATGGCAACCGCCTCGGCATAGTTGCCATACCAGTCGTGAAGTAGCGCCACGCGCAGGTAATCGCGGGCGCCCTCAAGGTTCCGTTCGCCATCGCTCACGGTGCCGGCCGAGGCCTCAAGCCGGACCTTGGCGTAATGCTCGAGGAAGACCGCCATCTGGTCGACCGGGATCTCGCCCCACTGGATGCGCCGACGCCCCCCCGCGGTGCGGATCGAGAGATAGTTCTCGTTGGCCATGATCGAGCCGCTCAGGCGCTGGTTGTTGCGCAGGCGGATGCTGCCGCCGTCATAGCTGAAGCGCATCATCATCTTGCACAGGTAGGACTTCAAGCTGGAGACCTGCTGGAAGCGCTTGCGTTCGCCCTCCTGGGCCGCGGCCGGAATCTGCCCCACATACGCCCGGAAGGCCGTGGCGCCGAAGGTATAGTCGTTCGGGCGGGGACGCGACCCGGCATAGCCGCGGCGCTCCTTCAGCCATTCCGCGGACAGCGCCCGGAGGTCGGCGGCAACGCGCTCCGGGGGCACGGCGGGCGAACGTCCGGCATCGGCGATCTGGCCATCCGCAGCGATCTCCGGCGGCAGCGCTCCCACCTCGGGCGGGCGAATGGCGGCGATCAACGGCTCGAGGCTGGCGGCACTCCCCTGCCCGGACACGATCCAGTCGATCCACAGTTCGGTCCGCCCCCGCCAGATGGTCGCCCAGTGTCCCCCGGGCAGCAGCATCGCCGCCTGGTGATAGGAACGGTACGCCGTCTGGATCTGGTCCCGCGGAGCCCGGTCATAGAGGACCCGCAGCAAACCGGCCATCTCGAGGGCGGCAAGCAGATCCGGATGCCCCGCCAGCGACGGCCGCAACCCGTCCGGCGAAGTGGTTCGGCCCGCCAGGAAGCCCAGCACGGTCGCGGCCGGTCCATATCCGGCATCCGACGCCTCGAGCCGCCCGGCAATCAGGCGACATTGGCTGGCCGCATCATCGGCCCGGTTCAAGTACACCGCCAAGGCCGCCTGCAGGGCCGCCTGGCGACGCTCGGCGACACTGGCCAGCGGATCATCGAGGGTCTTCTCCGCCAGGGCTTGGGCCTGGCGGGAATCGCCGAGGGCAAAGGCCCGGGTGACGGCGGGCAAGTAGTCGTCAGCCGCCAAGGGCACCGCCGCCCCGCCGCCCGGCACCGAATGCTGCATTAGGTAATAGGCGCCACCACCGACCAGGGCGGCGGCCAGCAGCAGCACCACCAGAAATCCACCGCCGCCGCGTGCCGGGGCGTTCACCCGCGCCATGCCGCGGCCAAACTCGCCGGCATTGATCTTCAGGCGGGTGGCGGAAAGCGGCGCGCCATTGCCCTTGGCGGGAATCCGGGACGCCTTGCGGGCGGCGACCCGCCCCCCCCCCTTCAGCACGGCATTGAGGTCGTTGATAATGTCGCGGTATCCCGGACGTGCCTCCGGTGTCCGCGCCATCATCGCCATGACCAACGCCGAGACCGCCTCCGGCACCTCGGGCCGCAAGACGTGCGGCTCGGGCGGATCCTGGTCCAGCCGAATGCGGATCAGGCGGTCCAGGTTGTGCTCGTCGGCAAACGGCTCGCTCCCCGTCAACAGATGGTGGAACGTCGCCCCAAGACTGTAGATGTCCCCGAGATAGGTCTCCTTCCCGGTGGCGACCTTCTCCGGGCTGACATAGTGGGGGCTCGCCCACGCCTTGGTCAGTTCATTGAGCTTGGCGGAACGCGCATCGTGCAAGGCCTGGGAGATGCCGAAGTCGCCAATCTTAACATTGCCGTCGGCGTCCATCATGATGTTCGCCGGCTTGATGTCGTGGTGGATGATGCCGTGGCGCCGGGCGTTGTCTAGCCCCTCGGCGATGTCGCGGATCCATTTGACCACGTCACGGACGGGCAGCGGTTCCTTCGCCTCCTCAAGCTTGACGTCGAGGGATCCGCCCGCCATCCACTGCATGACGATGTAGGGCTGGTCCTCGAACTCCCCGCAGGTGTAGATCGGCAGCACGGCATAATGGTTCAGGGTGGCGGCGGTACGCGCCTCGTGAAGGAACAGGTTGCCCTTCTGCTCCTCCTTCGCCAGGTCGGGACTGAGGACCTTGATCGCCACCTCCCGGTCGAGCGCCAGGTCCAGGCCGCGATAGACGAAGGCCATGCCGCCCTCGCCGGCCTTCTCCTCGAGCAGGTAGTTGTCAAACCATTTCGGGACAATGATCGGGGCCTGGCAGGAGGGACAGCCGATCTGCGAGAACGGCTCCATGTCGGAGAGATCGAGCTTCTGACCGCATTTCCAGCAGAAGATCTTGAGGGGACGCGCCTTCGGCTCCTCCGCGGACTTGGCGGAAGAGACCTTCGGCGCCATGTCGGGACGCTTCAAACTGATCGTCTCGGTGCTCATCGGGTCGTCGGCGGGAACCGGCATCATCGTGGTGCCGTCCTGGCCGCGCGGCATCGGCTTAGGGATCCGCCCCGTACGCGACTTCGCCGGCGGGGTCGTCTTCACCCCGTCATCCCCCCCCGCGCCGGCTTTGGCGCTGCCAACGGGGAATTCGCCGTTGGCGTGTCGCCAGGGGCAGGCGGGGGGGAAGCCCCGTGCCCGGGGGATTCGGCTGAAGGGGTATCGGTCATGGCGGCCTGCCCGTTGATGCCCAAAAGATGCCAGCCGACCATCTCCGCCCTCAGCGGATCCAGATCGTCGGCTGCGGTCGATCCTGCGATACAATGTCCAGTACTATATCCGTTCGCTTCAGTTCCGCCAGCCGTTGCCGGGCCAATTCCCGCACCAGGCCGAGGGAATTACACTCCCGGCTCAGATGCACCAGGCAAAGGTGGCGCGTCAGGGGCCCGAGGAGAAACTCCAGCCCCGCCATCGCCTCGCGATTGCTCAGATGGCCATGACGGCCAAGCACCCGGCGCTTGTGGCGCAGATGGCGCTCCGAACGCAACTGCATGGTCTCGTCATGGTTGCTCTCCAGCGCCAGCAGGTGGCAGTTGCGCAACCGTTCACGGGCCAAGGTGCTGATGTGGCCCAGGTCGGCGGCCAAGCCAATGCAAGCTTCGCCTAGCCGGATGCGGAAGCCGACCGGATCAAGCGCGTCATGGGGCACGGCAAAGGCGTGCACTTCGAAGGGACCGATGGCGAAGACGTCGCCCGGAACGAAGCAGACAGCCTTGTCGCCGAGCTTGCCGGTCTGCCGCAGGGCCGCCGCCGTCTTGATGCTGGCATACGTCGGGATACCCAACTGGTCGGCCAGCACTCGCGCCCCGGCCACATGGTCGCCATGCTCATGGGTGAGCAGCAGCGCCCGGATCATGCCGGGGGGGATGCCCGCCTGCGCAAGGCGTGACAGCATCTCCCGGCGGCTGAAGCCGGCGTCGACGAGCAGGGCGTCGGCGTCGGTATGGACGACAAAGGCGTTGCCGGCGCTGCCGCTGCCCAAGGCCGTGAATCCCAGCGTCGGCATCCCCGCCCCCCTACAGGGTCGCCAGGAAGGCGCGCAGCCGGTCCATGGCGGCCGTGATCTCGGCCATGGAGGCCGCATAGGAGCAGCGCACGAAGCCCTCGCCGGAAGTGCCGAAGGCGCTTCCCGGAACCAGGGCCACCTTCTGTTCGCGCAGCAGGCGCGAGGCGAAGTCGACCGAGCGCAGGCCGGTGCGGCGGATGTCCGGGAAGACATAGAAGGCGCCGCGAGGCAACATACAGGGCAGGCCCATGGCGTTGAGCTCGCGGACAATGAAGTCGCGGCGGGCGCGGTACTCGTCGCGCATCCGGGCCATCTCCGCGGCGCCGTTGCGCAGGGCCTCGACCGCCGCCTCCTGGGCCGTGGTCGGCGCGCTCATCATGGAGTACTGATGGATCTTCATCATCGCGTCGATCAGGGGCGCCGGGCCGCAGGCATATCCGATGCGGAAGCCGGTCATGGCATAGGCCTTGGAGAAGCCATGCAGGAAGACGGTGCGCTCGCGCATGCCGGGCAATGCGGCGATCGAGGCATGCCCACCCTCGTAGGTCAGCTCCGAGTAGATCTCGTCGCTCAGCACCAGCAGGTCACGCTCCTGCGCCACCGCCGCCAGGGCCTGCAGGCCCGCCGCATCCAGCGTCGCCCCCGTGGGATTGCACGGAAAATTGAGCAGCAGCGCCCGGGTGCGCGGCGTGACCGCCGCCGCCACCGCCGCCGGATCCAGCGCAAAGGCACGCTCCGCCGCCGTCATCACCGCCACCGGCACCCCATGCGCCAGCTTGATCCCTGGCCCATATGACACGAAGCATGGCTCATGGTGGATCACTTCGTCGCCGGGATTGACGATCGCCCGGAAGGCCAGGTCCAGGGCCTCGCTCACCCCGACCGTCACGATGCATTCCGTCGCCGGGTCATAGGCCACGCCATAGTGCTCGGCGACATACCGGCAGATCTCCCGGCGCAACGCCAGGAGCCCAAGGTTCGAGGTGTAGGCGGTATGCCCCTTCTCCAGCGAGTAGATCGCCGCCTCGCGGATATGCCACGGGGTCACGAAGTCCGGCTCACCGATGCCCAGCGACACCACGTCGCCCGCCATCGTGCTGACCAGTTCGAAGAAATCGCGGATCCCGCTCTTCGGCAGGGACGCGACGTGTCGCGCCACCCGTCCCGGGCCGGAATCCGTTGGTGAAGTTCGCGTCATCGGAGTCGTCCTTGTCATGCTTGTGCTTGCGTGTGCTTCGGAGCCCGGGCGCCTGCGGCCGCCCATCGCCATCCCGCCCCGATCATGCCGCGGCCGGACCTCAGGCGGGCAAGGCCAGGCCGGCCAGGGCAGCGGCGCCATTGACGCTGGCGACGGTAGCGGCGGGC
>CAZBDL010000021.1:0-16434 GCA_964490525.1 uncultured Victivallales bacterium
TGGCATGAAGTCGGCGCTTGATTTGGCCTTGGAGCGCAGTGGTGGGGCGCTGCGGCAGCTGGATGGCGAGACGAAGTCGGCGATTGCGGAGATCGAGGCGAAGTACAAGGCGCGGATTGCCGCCGTGGAGCTGGGGGCCGAGGCGCGGCTGTTGGCGGCGGCGGATCTGGAGGCGCGCGAGCGGATCCAGGGCGAGATCGCGGCGGAGATCGCCGGTTTGCGTGAGCGCTGCGAGCGCGACAAGCAGGCCGCCAGGAAATAGACCTTCCGTGGCCGCCGTGAGCCATGTCGGGTTTTCGGAATCCACGCATGACGGAGAGCGTGCCATGGCCAGGGCTGCCGGACTTTCCGTGCACCGCCAGAACTATCTGGAGACGATTTTCGCCCTGTGCGAGGCGCATGGGCATGCCCATGGCAAGATGATCGCGGAGCGGATGGGGGTGCGCATGCCGTCGGTCAGCGAGGCCTTGCGGGGGCTTTCGGCGGCAGGCTTGGTCAATTATCGGCAGCGGCAGGCGGTGACCTTGACGGCGCAGGGGGCGGCGATCGCCCGCGAACTGGCGGAGCGCCATGCCGTGCTGGCCGAGTTCTACGAGCGGATCCTCGGGTGCACCCGTCGGCGTGCCGACGAGCTGGCCTGCCGGGTCGAACATGTGGTGGACGCCGATTTAATCCGCCGGATGCGTCGGGTCTCGGGCCTGCTGACCGATGCGATGGCGCGGGCGGGGGTGGCGTCGATCCTGGAGTTGCCCAATCTGGGCGGTGACCGGGGGACGGCATGACGATGCCGGCACCATGTCCCGAGCCGATGGTCTATCTTGACCATGCCGCCGCCGCCCCGGTGTCGACGGAGATTGCGGCCTTGCTGGCGGAGTTCGTGCTGCGCTGGCAGGCCAATCCCGAGGCGGCGCACGGGGCTGGCCGGGGCTGCCGGAAGACATTGCTGGAGGCGGCGGAGTCCTTGGCCGAGACCCTGTTTCCGGGAGGTGGATGCCAGGTCTTCTGGATGCCGTCGGCCACCGATGCGATGGCCTTGGCGGCGACATTTCCGGGGCTGGGACGCGCGGCGGTGGTAACTACCCCGGCTGAGCATCCTGCCCTAGAGGCCGCCCTGCGGCGGATGCCGGGCGAACGGTCTGTCCGCGTCTGCCGCCTGGCCCGGGACGGGCGCATCGATTCCGAGGCGCTTGAAGAATGCCTGACGCCGGAGGTTGGCCTGGTCGCCGTGCATGATGTCCAGAACGAGACCGGGGTGCGCCAGGACTTGGCGGCGATCCGCGCGGCGATGCGGCGGCGGTGTCCCGATGCCGTGCTCATGGTCGATACGGTCCAGTCCGTCGGCAAGTTGCCGATTCCCTGGCGCGAAGCTGAGATCGACCTGGCCTTCGTGGCCGGCCACAAGCTGGGGGCGCCCGCTGGCGCCGCCTTGCTTTGGCAGGCGCGGCGCTTGTCCGGGCTGGGGCGCTGGCTGCGCGACGTTCGCGAGCGGGACCACCGCATTGGGCGTCCGGATCCGGCCATCGCCCTGACCTTGGCCGAGGCGGTGCGCCGGGCAGAGGCCGGTCGCCTTGCCCGCACCGACAGGGTCGCGCGGCTCAATGCCCGGCTGCGCCAGGGCTTGCGTGCCCTGTCCTTGCCCAAGGATGTGACGTTCGCCGAGGTCCCGGCGGAGATCGCCTCTCCCTACATCGTCTCCTGCCGCCTGCCCCCGTACCAGGGGGCGGTGCTGGTGCGCATGCTCTCTGAGCGTGGCATCATGGCCGCCGCCGGCAGTGCTTGCGAGGCGGAACGCCAGGGTGCCAGCCGGGCCCTCCTCGCCATGGGCGTGCCACGCCACGAGGCCTTCTCCGCGTTGCGCTTCAGCTTCTGGGAAGGCAGCACGGAGGTCGAGATCGACCGGCTGCTCGCCACGTTGCCGGAGATCTTTCGGGTCTACTGATGGACTCGGCGCCCACTGGTCGTTGAGCGTTCGCATGCCAAGGCAATTTTGAGACGATTGGCAACGATGAACTAGGCCAGGATGCACGAGTACGAGCACGAGGACGAGGACGAGGACGAGGACGAGGACGAGGACGAGGACGATAGGCACATGCGTCAGCGAAGGCTCGGTCAAGAGCGCTAACCAAGGGATTGCCATGCGTGCCACTCCCGGTGAGCTTCTCCCCTGCCTGGCGGCCGTGCTGGCGGTGCTCCTGGCCTACGCCCTGGCGCGCCGCCTGCATCGCTGGCTCACGACGACCCCGCTCCCGCCCGATCCATGGGCGGGCATGATTCCCGATGCCGAGTCCCTGGAGACGCCGGTCTGCGTCAATTGCCAGTGCCCCGTCGATTCTCCCCGCCAGCACTATTGCCCGAGGTGCGGGGCGGTCGTCGGAGAATATACCCGCTACCTGCCCTTCGAGAACATCCGCTTCAACTACGGCATCTTCGGGACGTTGTGGCGCAAGCTGGGCGATCCTGGCACTCCCTGGCCGACGCAACTGCTCGCCATGGTGCTCATCCTGGCCCTGGCGTGGCCCATCGCCCTCGTCTATGTCATCTCCCTGCCCTGGCGCTGGCTTGGCCAATTCCGGAAGGCTGCCGCCGGGCCGTCAGCCGCGTCGCCCGACGAGGACAAGCAGGATGACGATGATGACGGCATTGGCGGCGATCAAGGTAACCAGGGTGCCGAGGCTGCCGCTGATGTTGCCGGGGAGCAGGCGGATGTGCCAGGATTCGCTCGTCTGCGAGATGCGCCAGAGGGCGTAGAGATCCGCCAGCAGCAGGGGCAGGGCGATGAACTGGACGAACCCCCGGAATCCCGCGCCGCCCGATGATCTCCTGGCCATGGCCGCTCCTCAGTGCCGGTGGCGGATGGCATTCCAGCAGCCGTAGGCGACGAAGGCCAGGGTGGGGCCGGCACCGGCGATCAGCGACGGGATGTGGCCCTGGTTGCCGAGGACGCGGAACAGGTTGGAGACGAGGATGTAGGCGATGATGATGCCGACCGCCGTGAGCACCGCCACGAAGAAGCCGCCGCGCTGGCTACGGCTGGCGATCGGGACGCCGAGGAAGATGCCGATCAGGCAGGCCCAGGGAAAGCTCAGGCGGTAGTACAGCGTCGTCCAGTACAAGGCGGCGGAGCGCGCCGACATGTCACGGGTCCGGCGCAGCAGGTCGAAGATCACCCAGGAGGGCAGTTCGTCGACCGGCTTGACGGCGTTCTCGATGTCGCGTGGCGTCTCCGTGATCTCTGCGTTGCCCAGGACCAGCTCCGCCTCACGGCGGGGATGGCCGGGAAGCAGCCCCTCGGCGTCGTAATGCGTCTGCACCGCGTCGCGGAAGATCCATTCGCCGACATTGGCCCGGAAGGAGGCCTCCTTGGCCTTGAGATCCCAGGCGAGGGTGCCGTCTTCGCGCATGTGCTTGAGGATGATGTCCCGCTGGACGCCCTTCACGTCGAAGTACTTGAACAGCCAGATGCGCTGTCCGTCCGGGCTCCGGTAAGTGATCATCGCATGCATCAGGTCCTCGTAGTCGACGCGGCGGACGCGGGTGCGCAGCAGTTCGGCGGAGCGTTCCGTCTCCGGCACGAGCTGCTCGTTGAACCAGAAGTTGATCCCGGTCACCAGCAGGCCCACGCCGTAGATGGTCAGGCAGCAGCGCTGGAGGGAGATGCCGGAGGCGCGCATCGCGGTCATCTCCTGGTTGCGGCTGAACTTCGCCATGGTGTACATGCAGGCCAGCAGCAGGGTGATCGGCAGGATGAAGCGGATGTTGCCGGGCAGCTTCAGGAGGAAGTAGCGTGCGGTCTCCGCTGGCGGCGTCTCGTTGCGCAGGAAGTCGGCCAGGTCGTTGAAGATGTCCCCGACCAGGAAGAGCAGCACGAAGCCGATGAGCAGCACCGAGAGGGGAATCATGAACTCGCGCAGCACGTAGCCGTCGATGATCGGCATCCAGCCGAAGCGGCGCCGGACCATGGCCGGATGGGCGTCGGAGGAGCCTGGAGGCAGGGTGGCCTTGGACATCGCATTTCTTTCCGAATGGGGAGGCCATACTATGGACGGCATTGGCCGAGAGGCAAGCGGGCTTTCTCCCTGCGGATGGCCGACAGCGCAACGGTACGACATCTGCCGGGTCATGCGCCCGCGGTCGCAGGTTCCCCTCCCTCTCTCGTCCTCGGTTTGGTTCTTCGGGAGACAGAGGTTCGCCCGCGCCGTCGTCGCTCTTCCCGCTTTGCCTCCGGCTACGCAGGACAGGTCGAGCTTTGGCGGCCAAGGGGAGCGGGCTCCTACCTTGCGCGAGGCTTCGCTCGTCCTCGTCCTCGTCGGAAGTCGTTCCCGGGTTTTTCCGGATTCTCCCTTGACATGGCGCGCGGAGTGCGGTATATTCGGAATAATCTGAAATATATCGAGTGCCCTGATGTGTGCAGGAGGTTGTGAGATGGGCAAAGGCCTGGGCCAGGCGGAGGCAAAGGCCATGGCGCGTCCTCGCCATGACCAGCCGGTATACCGGCGCATCCATGCCGAGATCCGTGGGCTGATCATGCGGGGCGAGTTCACCGTTGGCTCCCTGCTGCCGAGCGAGGCGAAGCTGGCGGCCATCTACCGGATCAACAAGTGCACCTTGCGCCAGGCGTTGTCGTTGCTGCGGGACGACGGCATGCTGCGGGCAATTCCCAGCCGCGGCTGGGAGATCCTCGCGTCGCAGCCGCGGAAGGCCCTTCCGCGCCAAGCGCAGGCGGTGTTCATGCTGGGGCCGGCGACCGATTCGGCGGCCTTGGCCTTCCAGGCCGCGAAGCGCGCCTTTGTGGCAGCGGGCATCAAGGCCGACTACGAACTGCATCCGTGGGATCGTGTCGAACAGTCGCTGGTATCGTCTGACATTCACCTTCCGGAGATGGGCGCGGTGCTCGTCTTCAGCGACGCGGTGCTGCCGAATGCCTTTGTCTCGCGCGTGCTTTCGCGCGGCCTGCACCTGGTCGACTTGGCCTTGCAGCAGCAGGCGTCCGAGTACGACACGGTGGCCACCGACAACGCCTGGTCGGGGGAGATCCTGCTCGACCGGCTGGGCACTGCCGGCTGCCGCCGCCTCCTCTATGTCGCCAATCCCGACGCCGAGGCGCGCCTGCCGTCCTTCCGCGCCCGCCACCAGGGGCTGGCCGCCGCCGCAGGTCAGCGTGGCCTGGCCTTTGCCGAGGCCATGCTGCCGGTCAATTCCCTGCAGTTGCCGGAGTGCGAAGCAGCCTTCATGCAGGTTGTGCAACGTCTGCGGGCAAGGGACAGCATGCCCGATGCCATGGTCTTCGCGGTGGACAGCCTGGCCTTTGACGCCGTTGGCGTCCTGCGTCGACATGGCCTAGACCCGGAGCGGTTCCAGTTCGCCACCTACGGCATGAGCCGATCCCCGGAGTTGTTCCAGGCCATGGGCTATGGCTGCCCCATCCCCTATGTCGAGGAGAACTGGCCGGAGATTGGCACGATCGCCGCCGAGGTCGCCCTGGCCCGGATGAACGGCGCCACCTATGCCCCGCGCCTGACCCTCGTCAAGTCCTTCCTCGTCGACCGCCACGAGCCGGCCTTTCCGGCGGACATGGCGAGTCCCCCCTCCCGTCCTAAGGCGCAAGCGGAACAGGAAAGGAATCGGCCATGAAGCCCATGACGCCCCGCTGCATGCTGATCGAACGGTTGGCCGCGCCCGGCGCACTCCCTCGGGGGACGAAGCCGAGGGCTACTCGATTCACGTTGATCGAGCTGCTGGTGGTGATCGCCATCATCGCCATCCTCGCCGCCCTGCTCCTGCCGGCCTTGCAGCAGGCCAAGGCGACCGCCCGCAGCGCCCTCTGCAAGAGCCACTTGAAGCAGATCATGACCGTCGCCCTGATCTATGCCGACGACTGGGGCGGCATCCTCCCCCACAACGGATCCTCCGCCGACTGGGCCGCCTGGCATGAGCTCTCCACCACCCAGTACATGCACAAGTTCACCGACTACGGCCTCTACAAGCAGGGCAGCAACGGCGGCACCGTCATGAACTGCCCCCAGGCCACCGTCGATGTCCAGCCCCGTTGGATCTTCACCGCCCGATCCGACATCGACTACGGCATGAACTACAACCTTTCAATGAAGAAAACCGGCGGTGGCTGGGACTGCATGGGCCCCTATCTCCGGCACCTCACCTCCAAGATCTTCGTGTTCGCCGACTCGACGATGATGACCTACGTCGATGGCGGCATCGCCAAGTGGTATCCCGGCCAGTTCTCCACCTTCGGGCAAGGCGCCAGCTATCCCTGGATGATGGACGCCACCATCCCCCTTTACGGCAAGGGGCATCCCGGCCGCAGCGCCAACTTCGTCTTCGGCGACGGCCATGTCGACGCCCTCACCCGTTCCCAGCTTGATGCCCGGACGTCCGGCGACCGCTTCTGGCCCCCCTCTCCCCATTGCGACTTCAACGGCCATGCCACCCCCTGACGGCAGAAATGGAATTCATGGAGAAGAAGCGGATTCCGCCGCGTCGGTGGTCAATGAAAAATCAATACATGCATATATAGTATGCATGCATGATCTTTTAGTATGGAGGTGAATCATGAACGCGGTCGTTGCGGAAAGGGGCCAGGTGACCATCCCGAAGCCGTTGCGCCTTCAGCTCGGCATCAGCCAGGGGACGGTGCTCGAGTTCAATGAGGACCATGGCAAGCTGGTTGCCGTCAAGCAGGAGCCCGGAAGGAGCCTGGTGGCCTCGGTCAGGGGCATCCTGAAGTCCCGGAAGAGGACTGACCAGGTCATCGCCGAGCTGCGGGGAGAGGCATGATCACCGCCGTCGACACCAGCGTCCTTCTTGACATCCTGCTGGATGATCCCGCGCACGGGGAGGCGTCTGCGGGGATGCTCGAGAAGTGCATCAAGGAAGGCCGGATCATTGCCTGCGATGTGGTCTGGGCAGAGCTGGCGGCCAACTGCCGTCAGGAGGCAAAATTCAGGAAAGTCGTTGATGCGTTGGGGCTTGAGTATTCTCCGCTCGGCCAGGAGGCGGCATTCCTGGCGGGAGCCATGTGGAAATCCTACCGGGACGACGGCGGAACACGGGCCAGGGTCGTGGCCGATTTCATGATCGGGGCCCACGCCATGACCCAAGCGCAAAGGCTGTTGAGCCGCGACCGGGGGTTTTGCCGGAAATACTTCAAGGAGCTGCCGTTGCTTGATCCGGCGCACGCGCGTTGACCCCAAAAGAGATTCACCCCAACCCATGGAGGAGACGGCGATGAGGAAGACGATGACGGCGATGGTGGCGGCGGGCCTGGTGCTCGGCGCGGGAATGCTGGCGGCGGCGGACGTGGTCTGGATCGAGGGCGAGAGCGCCTTCAAGACCAACCTCGACCAGAATCCCTGGCTCAAGGGCGACAACCCGAAACTGCTCAGCGGCGGCGACCTCTTCGCCGGTCTCTCCGAGAAGGCCACCCTGCCCAGCCCCGCCTATGTGCTGTGGAAGTTCGATGTCCCGGTCGCCGGTCTTTACCATGCCTACTTCCGGCATGGCTACCAGGGGCATCTCGGCCAGATGAAGTTCCGCTTCGTCAAGTGCGATGCCGAGGGCAAGCCCCTGGTCAAGCCCGGGCCGGCCGAGGGCTGGATCGAGTTCGACCTCAACAGTGCGGTCATGGACCAGATCGGCATTGGCCAGCACCGCACCGTCGAATGGACCCGCCAAGAGCCGGTCAACCTCGAGGCCGGCACCTACCTGCTCGACCTTCAGGTCACCGGCGCCCATCCCAACAAGACCCAGCCCAATGATGTGATCTGGACGATGATCGACGTCATCTGCCTGACCTCCGAGCCGTTCACGCCGCGCGGCGCATCCAGGCCCGGCGCAGCCCCGGCGGCGGGCGGCGGCGCGGCCCCGGCGGCCGAAGACGACTACTACTGAGCCACGCCAGGCAGGCCCGGCGGCCACCCGGCCGCCGGGAACTGCCGTTCACGGGCTGCGTTCGCGGGTCACGGGTTGTCAAACAACGGTTCTCTCTCCCCTCAAATTGAAGATTGAAGATTGCCCATTGAAGATTGAGCGCCGAGCGAAGCCCCGAGCAGCGTAGAAGCCCGCTCCCGCGAGCGAACCTCTGGCTCCCGAATAGCCGAGCCGAGGACGAGGACGATTACGAATTGTCAAGTTTCCCCACTCCGCACTCCGCACTCCCCGCTCCGTATTTCCCCCATGCCCCATGCCTTCCCAACCAAGGACTCCAGCCATGCCCCCACGCCTCCTTTCCCTGCTGTGTGCGGCCTCGCTCTGCGCGGCGGCCGTGGTGCCTGCCGCAACCCCCATTCCCCTGGGCAAGCTGGCCAACCGCAAACTGCTTGACGACATCGAGGGCGATGGCAAGGGCGGCTGGAGCGACCAGGGCAAGGACAACTGCCTGGCCGGCTTCCCGCGCGGCAAGGTCACCTTGGGCGGCATTCCCTTCGTCATCCCGGAAGCGGGTCCGGCCGCCCTTTTCCTCAAGGGCGAGAAGATGCCGGAGATGCCACCCCGGGTGACCATTCCCGCCAACGGCGCGAGCGGCAAGTGCCTCTACTTGCTGGCCACCTATGTCTGGGGGGGCAAGGACAAGCTCGCCAAGGTGGTCGTGAACCATCGCGGTGGCGCCACCCAGGAGCTGGAGCTGATGATGGGCCAGCACCTCTCCGGTTGGTGGTCCCCTCAGGAGGTCGGCAAGGCCATCCTCGCCTGGAAGGGGCAGAACGGGCGCGGCGTGCCGATCGGCGTCTACCTGCTCCCCATCGACTTGAAGAACCCCGGCGTGCCGATCGAGTCGGTGACCCTCATGGCCGCCAAGAACGAAGGCATGCTCGCCGTCCTCGGCCTGTCCGTCGGCGACACCCTGGCGGCCGACATCCTGCCGAAGCCCGACCTGCCCCAGTCCTGGGAGGCCGACATTGCCGACTGGTTCCCGATCGAGCTGAAGTACGACAACAACGCTGCGGCCGCCTGGGACGAGGCCATCGCCTGGCCCGCTCCCGCCGGGGCCGAGGGGAACCTCAAGGCGGACGGTGAGAACCTGGTCTTCGCGAAGTCCGGGCGCGTCGTCCGCTTCAAGGGCGCCTGCGCCTGCGGCAACACCTTCTATCCTTCCAAGACCATGGCCTCGCACTATGTCCACCGGATCAGGAAGTTCGGCTTCAACCAGGTCCGCTTCCATTCCTTGATGGATGTCTTCCTTGGCGTCCTTTCCGACAACCCGGAGACGTCAAAGACGACGGTCATCGACGAGACCAAGCTCGACCGCTTCGACAACTTCTTCGCCGAGCTGAAGAAGGCGGGCATCTACACCAAGGCGTCGATGATCTTCGCCCACCGCTGGGGCCCGGAGACCGGGGTGGAGCAATGGGACAAGATCCAGTCGCTGAACAACACCCAGTACTTCTATGACGAGAGGCACCAGGAGCTGTACCTGGACTTCCTGCGCAAGTTCTTCACCCACAAGAATCCCTACACGGGCATGACCTACGCCGAGGATCCGGCCTTCGCGATGTTCAAGGTCTTCAACGAGTGCAGCATCTTCTTCAACACCACCGACGCCGTTCCCCCCTACTACAAGATCAAGCTGCAGGACAAGTGGAACGCCTGGCTGAAGGCGGAATACAAGTCTGACGCGGGCATCCTCTCCGCCTGGCGCGTCGAGGGCGAGGCGTCGCCGGTCGACACGCGCACCGAGAACCTGGCCCAGGGCACCTATGCCCTGCGCGGCATCGGCGACCTGGCCAACTGCGCGGCCAAGGACGTCAAGCGCGCCGCCGACCAGACCCGCTTCTACCTGGGGCTGGAGCAGGCCTGGTTCGACCGCGTCGAGCGCGAGATCCGCAGCCTCGGCTCGCAGGTCATGGTCCAGGGCTCCTCCTGGGGCGGCCCCGGCCACCTCCAGGAGCTGCAGACCGCCGCCAACGCCAAGTACGATTTCGCGGGCAAGCACACCTACTGGCTGCACCCCCACGGCGGCTGGACGCCCAAGGTGGTGACCTTCGCCAACGAGCCGGTCACCCGCCATCCCGGCGACAACCTGCTGATGTTCCTCTACCAGCGGCCATCCGGCAAGCCCTTCGCCTGCACCGAGTGGAACTTCTGCTGGCCCAACGACTACACCGTCGATGCCGCCGCCTTCATGGCCGCCTACGGCGCCCTCCAGAACCTCAACGCCAACCACCGCTTCCTCATCGGCAACGTCGACTATGCCGATTTCCTCAACAGCATCTTCGGCATGTTCGACAACCCTGCCACCATGGCCGTCGAGCCCTTCGCCTACTTCATGTATGTCCGGGGCGACGTCAAGACCGCCCCCCTCATCTACCGCCAGGCCCTCGACCAGACCGCCCTGCACGATCCCCTGCGCAAGCGCGACAACAAGATCGCCGAGTCCGAGAACCGCTTCTACATGAAGTTCGGTGGCCTCGACGTGCCCAGCGACACCGCCTTCGTCGGCAAGGTCGAGCTGTCGCTCGATCCGCAACAGTACCCGGCCGTCTGGGACGAGGCCGCCTACCGCAACAGCCACGACATCGAGGCCAAGACCCTGACCAGCCTGACCCGCGAGCTGGCCTGGAACTATGGCGACGGCTGGATCACGGTCGACACCCCCAGGTCGAAGGGCGTCATCGGCTTCTTCGCCAACCGCACCCATGGCCTCGGGGCCCTCGCCCTGCGCCTCAACGACGCCTATGGCGTGGCCTATGCCTCGAGCCTTGACGACCAGCCGGTCGAATCCTCGCGGCGCCTGCTCCTTGGCCTCGCCACCCGCACCCGCAACACCGGCCAGACCTACTCCCGCCTCGGCAAGGAGTTCAGCCTCGGCAACCAAGGGGACGCGCCGGTCCGCATGGAGCCCGCCACCGCCGACTTGCGCCTGCGCTCCCCGCACGCCGCCTGGCGCCTGACCCCGCTCGACGCCAACGGCACGCCGATTCCGGGAAAGGCTGTCGATCTCGATGCCAAGGACGGTGTCCTCGCCTGTCGCCTGGACAACAAGGCGGCTGCCGCTTGGATGTTCCTGCTGGAGGCCCGGTGAGGGGAGGGGGGGGAACGTACAACGCTGAACGCTCAACTCGCAACCCCCAAGGGAAGACGGGGGGAGGAACGGACAAAGCGGACCAAACGGACGAAACGGATGGGGCGGGCCGTGGTTCCCGGCCTGCCAACGTTGGAGCCCGCTCCCGCGGGCGAACCTCTGTCTCCCGAAGAACCAAACCGAGGCCCCGCCGCCGTCCGCCACCCGGCGGACGATGGCGGGCAAGCGAGGACGAAGCGTCAGGACATTGGCCTCGCGTCTTGGATTGGGGATTTTAGTCCCGAAGGGACGACAGGCCTTAGCCCAGGGCGTGAGCCCTGGGAACGTGCATCACCCCAAGGTTCAGAGCCCTGAAGGGGTGCCGCAGATCCGCAACGTTATTGCTCCGGCCCCCTATCGGCGCCGGTTCCAGGCGGCGGTGGCGTAGGTCTGCGTGGCCAGGTCGCGGGCTTCCGCGAGAAGCGTCTCCGGCAGGCGGAACTCGCGCCAGGCGACGCCGAACTCCGCTGCCAGCGCCTCGCGCCAGCGTCCGGCCAGGTCGTGGCGCGGCAAGCCGCACGGGGCGAGCAGGATGCTGCCCTGGTGGAGGATGCCGTCGCGCGTGCGGCGCTGGGCCGCGCCCGCCGCCTTGCCGTTGCGACAGAGGACATCGTAGACGGTCGGGGTGACGAAGCAGCGCATGGTGGCGCGGTCGGCGGTCGGGGTTTCCTCGGGGGCCAGTCGGGCGTCCACACCGCACCCCGCGAGCAGGCGGATCACGGCGCGGTGGAAGACGTGGTAGCTTTCCCGCCGGTCGAGCCGGGCGAGGGGATGCCCCTCCGGCACCACCACCGTGTAGGTCAGGTCGCGGTCATGCCAGACGACGCCGCCGCCGGTTGGGCGCCGCACCACGGCCAGGCCCTCGGCGGCGAGGTCCTCGGGAAAGCGCTGCGCGTAGCCGATCGAGACGGCCGGCCGGTCCCAGCCGTACAACCGCACCAGGGGTTGTCCGCCCAGCGTCCCGGCATGGGCCAGCATGATCTCGTCGACCGCCATGTTGACGTCCGGGGCGCGTTCCCCGTCGGCCCACCAGTGCCATGTCGCCGACGGTGCCATGGCGGGGCTCACCGGCAGGCGGCGGCGATGGCGGCGCGGATGCGCGTGGGGTCGGCGACCGTGCGGATCTCGACGCGCCCGATCTCCCGGGGGACGACCAGGCGCAGCTCGCCGCCGCTGGCCTTCTTGTCGCGGGACATCAGGGAGAGGATCCGGTCCGGGTCGATGCCGCGGATCGTCGTCGGCAGGCCGAGGGCCGCGAGCAGGTCATGTTGGCGCCGTGCCGCCGCCGCGTCCAGCTCGCCCCCGGCGACCGCGAAGTTCGCGGCCATGGCCATGCCGATGGCGACCGCCTCGCCGTGGGCGAGGCCCTGGTAGTCGAGCTGCGTCTCGAGGGCATGGCCGAAGGTGTGCCCGTAGTTGAGGACGGCGCGCAGTCCACCTTCGCGCTCGTCCGCCGCCACCACCCCCGCCTTCAGCTCGCAGCAGCGGGCCACGACCTCGCGGTAGAGGCCGAGGTCCGGCGCCAGCAGCGCCGCGACATTCGCCTCCAGCCGGGCGAACAGCGCGGCGTCGAAGATCATCGCCGTCTTGACCACCTCCGCCAGGCCGTTGCGAAGTTCGCACGCGGGCAGGGTGAGCAGGAACTCCGGGTCGACCAGCACGCGTTCCGGCTGCCAGAAGGCGCCGACCAGGTTCTTGCCCTCGGGCAGGTCGACGCCAGTCTTGCCGCCGACGCTCGAGTCGACCATCGCCAGCAGGCTGGTGGGCATCTGCACGAAGGGGATGCCGCGCATGTAGGCCGCGGCCGTGAACCCGGCCACGTCGCCGACCACCCCGCCCCCCAGGGCGACGATCCGGGCCCCGCGGTCGAGCCCCGCCGCCACTGCCGCCCGGCACAGCCGCTCGACCGTCGCCAGGGTCTTGCTCGCTTCGCCATTGGGAAAGGTGGCGATCTCGACCGACGCGGCGACGGCGCGCAGCGACGCCATCACCGTCTCGGCGTGGAGCGGCGCCACCCGGTCGTCGGAGACCAGCAGCACCCGCTTCCCGGCGAGGCGGTCCGCCAGCTGCTCCCCGGCCCCGTGCCGCAGCCCCGCCCCGATGCGGATCCCGTAGGCCCGCTCGCCCAGCGCCACCTCGATCGTCATGCTGTCCATCATGCCCGCCTCGCCATGCTGCCGGAATGCCAGGCCGTAGGGTAGCCCGCTTTTCCCCCGCTGGCAAGGCCGCCCGATCCTTGCACATGGGAAGGCCATGGCATATGTTGCTCCGCAAGGCATCAGGTGCGAGGAAAGCCATGGACAGGACGGCAAGCCCCAAGGCGGCCATGCGGCCCAAGAGGCGCAGCTCTTGCCTGGAGCAGTCGCGCCATCATGAGCTGGAACGCCTGCGCCGAATGTCCGTTGAGGAAAGGATCAAGGCCGCGTTGTCCATGGGCGACCGCTACGCCTGGCTGCGGCCGGCACCGAGGCAAGGGGAGGGGTGAGCCATGCCCGATGCCGAAGCCAATGGAGAAAGGGGCCAGGGCCGTGAAACGTCAGGATGAAGAGACGGTCGGGAGAGTGAACGGCCGTCCGGTATCGTGGAGTTCACGGCCCGCAACGTGCGCGTCTTCGGCATCAACCCCGATTCCGTCGCCAGCCACCAGGCCTTCGCCCACAAGCACAACCTCAACTTCCCGCTGCTTTCGGACGGCGACCGGAGCGTCGTCAAGGCCTATGGCGTCTGGGGCCGCCTCGGCGGCCTCGTGCCGCTGACCGGCCGCATGACCTGAAACTTTTTTTCGGAAGCCGCTTGACATGGCGTCCATTGTCGGCTATTATGGCACTAAATGGAATAAATAATGCCAAAAAAGCGCATATGGCATCAAGATGACCATGATGAATGATGACCACGAAGTTCGCATGAATTCCTCCTTGGCCGGGGAAGATCGCCTGCTGCTGTTGGGGCCGGGCTCGTTTGCCAAGGCGAAGATCCAGGCGATGATCGAGCGCGGGGTTTTTCCGGTGAACCTGCCCCTGCCGGCGGAGCGGAAGATCGCCGAACGGCTGGGCGTCTCGCGCACGCCGGTGGCCCGGGCCCTCAAGGAGCTGGCCGGGGAGGGGATCATCGTCCGCACCAGCCCCCGCAAATATGTCGTGCCCCAGCCGCCGTCCGCCGCCTCCCGGCAGATGCTGGGCGACACGGTGGTGTTCTTCAGCAAGTCGCCGCAGGAGAACTGGGCCCATGGCCGGAGCGTCCACCGCGTCGAGGCCGGCGTCGCCGAGGCGGTGGCGCAGGGCCACCACAACCTGCTGACCATCTGCGACGTCGACAAGGTCCTCAGGACCCCCGAATGGTTCCATGTCGACCGTCCCCTCGGGGTTGTCGTCAGCGAGCATTTCGCCGGGCGCGAGGAGCTGCTGCCGACCCTGCGGCGCCTCCAGGGCGACGACACCATGGTGGTCGTGAACTACGACGCGCCCTGGCTGGCGGGGTTCGACCGGGTGGCCTCGGACCAGGCGCAGGGAGCCCGCGACCTGGCCCTGTGGCTGCATCGGCAGGGGCGGCGGCGCATCCTCAGGGTGCACCTCGCCGACGAGGCGAAATACTGGATCCGCATGCGCAACCGGGGCTACGAGCAGGCGGCGGCCACGGCCGGATTCGAGGTGCTCCGTCCGGTCTGCATGCCCATGGCGACGCTGCCGCCGGGCGATGCCGACACCCGCCGCGAGCAGGCGCGCCGCCTCGCGGGCGGCCTGAGCGAGAGCCTCCTGGGCTGGCAGCAGCCGTTCGACGCGATCATGCTCTCCTCGGACGAATACTGCGGCGCCGCCGTCCTTGCCTGCGAGATGATGGGACTGAAGCCCAACCAGGACGTGTGGATCGCCGGCTTCGACAACACCTGGGACTTCTTCAGCCATGGCGAGGGGGCCAACGACAAGCCGGTGGCCACGGTGGACAACCGCCAGGACCTGGCCGGACGGCTGGCGGTCGACATCCTCCTGCGCCGCCGCCAGGGCCTGCTCTCCGGCCCGGCGCAATTGCATCTCGTCCCGACCGAGGTGGTCGTCCCAAGCTGACTTCGCCACGAGGCGTGCCCTCGCATCATGAGCCATGGAACAACGCAAAGGAGGCCCCAGATGAACCGCTCCGGACGTGGCCGCTTCACCTTGATCGAGCTGCTGGCCGCGCCAGGCGCAGCTCGTGGAGCGAAGCGCTCAGTGAGCGTCTTCACGCTCATTGAGCTGCTGGTGGTGATTGCGATCATCTCGATCCTGGCGGCGCTGCTCCTGCCGGCGCTGAAGAAGGCGCGGGACGTGGCCCATGCCGCCGTCTGCATCAACCAGCTCAAGCAGATCGCCCTGGCCAAGTCCTCCTACACCAGCGACTTCGGCGACTGGCGTCCCTTCCAGTACTACGTCGCCGGCGTTGCCCAGCTCAACTGGTTCCGCTTCTACTCGGGCGGCAACACCAACGCCTCCGGCCCCTACGCCAACCTGCCGGAGTACATCAGCAAGAAGTCTTCGATGTATCTCTGCCCGTCCTATCCGCCGAACAAGTTCGCCAATCCGGAGACGTCGTTCTCCATGTGGACGATCTACGGCGAGTACTATCCGGACAGCGACGGGGGCGTCCAGGACCCGGGGCGCACCTACATCGACTACGGCGGCAGCAATCATTTCCGGCTGAGGAACCTGAAGAAGATCACGAACCCCGCGAAGACGACCGACAACGCCGACACGGCCTGCGCCAATCTGGGCTATGCCGACTATGTCGGCAAGCAATGGTACTATTTCCGGCACAAGCAGTTCTGCGAGGATTCCGGGATCCACACTCGGCATGCGGGATCGGCCAACGTGCTCTTCGTCGACGGCCATGTCGAACGCTGCGTCCCCGGCAAGCTCAAGGAGTACGGCGTCACCAGCTACATCAACGACAAGCTGGCCAAGACCACCCAATGACCAGCCCCCGACAACCAGGAGATCCTCCGGCATGAAGATGCATCTCTGCGGCAGGACGCTCCGGCACCTGCTCGTCGCCTCGGCCCTGCTCGTCGGCATCGTCGGATCCGCCGCCGACGGCCCGGCCCTGATCGCCTTCGAGGAGCCGTCGGCGCTCAGCCTGCACCCCGGGGGCGAGCATGGCAACCGGGTGGCCTACGGGGAGGCGCCGGAGCCGCGCGGCACCAGCATGGCCATCTCCTGGGAGGCCAGGCACAACCCCTGGATCTCCGCCTTCGTCCGCCCCCATGTCGTCCTCCCCGGCCTCTCCCAGGCGCTGCGCGGGCGCGTCCATGCCCGCTGCTTCGCCACCGGCGCCGAGGGCATCCGCGGGATCAACCTGCTCCTGATCGATGCCGACGGCGAGCGCTTCCAGGT
>CAZBDL010000022.1:0-16222 GCA_964490525.1 uncultured Victivallales bacterium
TTCGGCGTCTTCCTGCCGACCCTCGAGGAGTCGCTGCTCGACCGCAAGCGGGAAATGATCCGCGAACTGGCCAACTCCGCATGGAGCTATGTCGCCGAGGCCGAGCGCAACGAACGGGACGGACGGCTCACCCGGGAGCAGGCCCAGGAGATGGCCCGCGCCCACATCCAGGCCCTCCGCTACGGCCGCGAGGGCAAGGACTATTTCTGGATCCAGGACATGCAGCCGCGGATCATCATGCATCCCTACCGGACCGACCTGAACGGCCAGGACGTCTCCGACTTCCGCGACCCGCGCGGCGTGCGCATCTTCGTCGCCTTCGCCGACATGGTCCGCCGCCAGCAGGAAGGCTACGTCCAGTATGTCTGGCAATGGAAGGACGACCCGCGGCGCATGGCGGCCAAGGAATCGTATGTGCGCGGGTTTGCGCCGTGGGGCTGGATCATCGGCACCGGCATCTACATCGAGGACGTCCACCAGGAGATCGCCCGCTTCGAGCGGCACCTGGTGCATCTGCTCGTGGGCATCTCCGTGCTGGTCGCCCTGCTGCTGCTCCATGTCATCCGCCAGAGCCTGCGGCTGGAGCGGGAGCGGTCGGAGGCGGAGGCCGGCCTGCGCCATTCCACCGAGCGCTACCGCTCCCTGGTCGAGGCGACCACCGAGGGTACGCTGCTGGTCCTGGGTGGGCGCTGCCAATACGCCAATCCGGTGCTGCTCCGGATGCTGGGCTACGCCGAGCGCGACATCGCCCTGCTCGACCTGACCGAGATCCTGCCCCCGGGCGGCATTAACGGCACGATCCACGACCGCATCCAGGCCCTGTGGCGGGGCGAAGAGACGGCCGGCGGCCTGGAGGGCAGGCTGCGGCGACGGGACGGCCACGACCTCGACTGCCTCGTGACCCTCAGCCCCATCCATTTCGCCGGCCAGTCCGGATTGATCCTGCTGGTCCGCGACATGACCCCGCCGCCCCCCCTGCCCGACGAGGCCCGGGCCACGGCCCAGGCCAGGCTCGACGCCGAGGCGAAGCGCGCCGCCGAACGGGAGGCGCTGATCGAACGCCTGCAGGCCTCGCTGCTCTTCCTGCATGAGCCGGTGGAGCGGATCGCGCCCCCGCCGGTGTTCTGCCGCTTCGACACCCCCGCCGACCGGGTCGCCGCACTGATGGTCGGCCAGAACGCCAGCGCCGCCCTGATCCAGGCCGATTCCGGCGATGTCCTTGGCATCGTCACCGACCAGTCCCTGCGCGACCGCATCGTCGCCGTCGGCGGCGATGCCCGCGGCCCCGTCCATCGCGTCATGAGCTCGCCGGTGATCTCGGTCGGACGCACCACCCAGGTCTACGAGGCGCTGCTCCTGATGCAGGAACGGAACATCGACCACCTGCCGGTGACGGACGACGACGGCACGTTTGTCGGCGTCCTCGCCAACCGCGACATCCTCCAGCGCCACAGCTACGGGGCCCTGGTCCTGACCCGCGAGATCGCGCAGGCGGCGACCCCGGAGGAGGTCGCCCGCTGGTGCCAGCGCGGCCCCGGCCTGGCCAAGGCCCTGCTCGACTGCGGCGCCCATCCGCGGAGCGTCACCCGCCTGGTGGCGGACGTCTGCGACGCGGCCACGGAACGCCTGGTGGCGCTGGCCATCGCCCAGCTCGGCCCTCCCCCCGCGGACTTCGCCTTCGTCGCCCTCGGCAGCCAGGCCCGCCAGGAACAGACCCTGCTCACCGACCAGGACAACGCGATCCTCTATGATGGACCGGCCTCGCCGGCGGCGGACCGCTACTTTGGCGAGCTCGGCCGCCAGGTCTGCGCAGGGCTCGACCAGTCGGGTTATGCCTTCTGCCACGGCAAGATCATGGCGATGAACCCGAAATGGTGCCGTCCCCTGGCCGCCTGGAAGGCACGGTTCACCGCCTGGATCGTCCAGGCCGAGCCGCAGGAACTCCTCGATTTCGCCATCTTCTTCGACCTGCGCACCGTCGCCGGCCAGGATCGGTTGCGGGCCGAGCTGCGCGCCCATATCGACGCCACCGTCCAGGAAAACCCAGCCTTCCTGCCGCATCTTGCCCGCAGCGCCTTGCAGTTCCGCCCGCCCGCCCCCTGGTTCGGCATCCCCTGGCTGCGCCGCCACGGCACGCCGCTGGATCTGAAGGCGGCCCTCCTGCCCCTGGTCGGATTCGCCCGCGTCTACGCCCTGCGGCATGGCCTGGCCGAGACCCACACCCTCGACCGGATCGACGCCCTGGCCCGGCGCGGGGTCGTCTCGGCAGGCAGCCGCACGGATATTGCTGCGACCCACGACTTCCTGCTTCGCCTGCGCCTGCGCCACCAGGCGGAGGCGTCCAGCGCCGGCCTTCCCCTCGACAACCAGATCGACCCCCGCCGCCTCGGCCGCCTCGAACAGACCCAGCTCAACCAGGCCTTCGACCAGATCGACACGGTCCGCAAGCGCATCGCCTACGACCTGCTCGGCGGCGCCCCCCGGTAACGGCAACGCCACCCCGCATCGGCTCAGTCCAGCCCGATGACGCGGGTGAAGCGGATGTTCTCCGCGGCCAGGACCAGGACGACCGGGAGCCCGTCGGTACACGCCATGAGCGACCGGTAATAGGCGACGCCGTCGATGCCCTTGGGCAGATGCTCGGGATCGCACATGCCGAGAAAGACCGTGGCGGCGTCAGCGGACGAGGCGCGGATGATCTCGAAGATCTCGCGGCCGGCGGCGGGAAGCACTTCGGCCGTGACCTCGGTGCGCAGGCCGGCGAGATAGGCCTGGAGACCGGCCTGGATCTTGGCGGCATCCTCATCGGGACGAACAATGCGCTTGACGACCAGGCTCAGTCCACCCGTTGGCCCGTCCGTCCGGAGCAGATGGGCAAGGGTCAGCATGAGGCCGATGTTCGTCTCGTTGCCACCCCACCAGACATCAATGCGGGGCGCGGGCCGTTCCGGGGACGCCTCGGGATCACGGACAATCACCAGATTGCGCTGAAGCTGGTGGATCAGCGCCATCAGCCGGACGAAGCCCTCGACATTGGCCTCCTCGCCGGTCTCTCCGACCAGGACGGTGTTGGGGACGATCGGGCCAAAGCCATAGCCCTTGATCAGGCCTTCCAGTCCTTCGACCAGGCTGTCGGCCGGAAAGACCTTGACCAGGGCATGCATGCCGCGCCGCCGCAGGGCATCGGCCATGGACTGCTGGAGGGAGACGCCGCGGCTGGCCGACCAGGCGGAGGTCGGGACAATCGTCGCGAGGGTCAGGCAAGCGGGACCACGGGCCAACGCCTGGGCCAGGGCGACAAGATGCGGGCGGGCCTCCGGCGAGCCGCTGAAGGCGAGGACATTGGGGCGCCAGCTGCGCTCGTCCGGCCGCCGCCGCGCCAGGCGGTCGATGCTGAAGCGGGCCAGGAGCATCAGGATGCCATAGCGCATGTCGCCCCACTGCGTGCGCAGGTTGCGCCGCTTCAGCAGGTAGTACACGGTGCCGGAGACCGCCCCCGCCAGGAAGGTCGCACCCGCGTCAATCATGACCATCCCGGCCAAGCAGGCGGCGGCACCAAGCAGCGACACCGACCAGTGCAGGCGGAAGGTCGGCCGCCACGACGGACTGCCGACCATCCCCTCGAGCCCGGCCGACAGGTTGATCAGCCCGTACGAGGTCAGGAAGAACATCGTCAGCACCGGCGCAATCAGGTTCAGGTCGCCAAGCAGGATCGCCGCCAACGCCACCCCGAAGGAGACGGCCGTGGCCAGGCGTGGATCCCGCTTCTCCCCGTAGCCCCGGCCCAGGAAACGGGGAATGACGCCGTCCCGGGCCAGCGCCTGCAGCGTCCGCGGCGCACCCAGCAGGCTGCCCATGGCGCTCGACAGCGAGGCCGCCCACACCCCGGCGACCATCAGGCCACCCCAGCGGGCAATGTCACGCATGATCAACGGATGGGCCAGCAGCAGCCGCTCGTCGGACACCACCCGGCTCAGGAAGATCGGGATCGCCAGGTAGACGGCATAGCCGGTGACGATTGCGCCGATCGTTCCCAGCGGCAACGCCCGCGAGGGATTCTTGAGATCCCCCGACATGGCAATGCCGGCCTCGATGCCGGTGACCGCCGGAAAGAACACCGCGAAGACCGTCCAAAAGGCCACGTCGGCGGAGAGCGCCGTGTCCGCCGCGGCCAGTCCCGCCGCCGGGGCCGAGCCCATGAAGAACGACACCAAGGAGGCCACGATGGCCGCCATGACCAGGAATTGCGCCTTCAGGGCGAGGTCGGCGGAGAGCGCCGCGACCACCGTCAGCAACGCCAGCGTCGCCACCGCCACGGCCCGTTCCGGGGCGATCGCCAAGGGCAGCCATTCCAGGAACGGCGCCAGGTCCACGACCACCGTGACGGCCTCGGCAAAGCCGACCACGTAGAAGGCGATGCCCAAGGCCTGGGCCAGGAAAAGGGGCAGGCCAATGGCCCCGCCGACCTCCGGGCCGAGCGAGCGCGAGATGATGAAGTAGGCCCCGCCCGCGCCGATGCGCATGTTGGTGGCGATCGCCGTCAGCGAAAGCCCCGTCAGGAAGGTCACCGCCGTCGCCAGCGTCACGATCAGCAACGTCAGCGGCAAGCCGACCTGTCCCAGCACCCAGCCAAAGCGCAGATACATGACCACGCCGAGGATCGTCAGGATGCTCGGCGTGAAGACCCCCTTGAAGGCGCCGAACTGGTAGCCGGGGGCAAGCTTTGCGTCCGTGCTCATCGCATCACGGCGCCGTGGCGCGGCGGGCCTTCTCGTTCTGGGCTCGGATGGCGATCTGCCCGCCCCAGTCGAGGAAGACGTCCTTGGAGGCGCGGAAAAGGGTCGGCTGCTTGGCGGCGATCCCCCGGCCCTCGCCCTCCTCGTAGAAGCGGATCCAGGCCTCAATCTCGGCCGGGGTCAGGAGCCGACGGTAGACCGGCACCAGCGCCTGGCGCAGGCTGTCGGGCGTGGCAAACTGGCGGTACAGCGCCTTGTCCTCGGCGGGCAACGGCGACAGCTCGATGTTGCGCAGGATGTCCTCGACCACCAGTTCGGCGCTCTGGGTCAGGCGCAGCAGCCGGTCGATGCGCAGGTCGAGCGCGGCCTGCTGCGCCCGGGCCGCGGCCGCCTCATCCTCGCCGGCCACCGTCCATGCCGCCAGCAGGAGTGCCGCCAGCACCGCCAAGCCGTGTCGTGCCAGGCCTTGCCGCATCACCTCCACCTCCTGGTTGCGCCGCTGACTGAAGGCCCTTGGCCATTCGCCCAGCGACGTGGATGACGATCGTCCCCGATGGCGATTCGTATCATGTCCCGGCCTTCCCGGTCGGCATGCCCCCCGGAAAAAGAAAAACCCCGCCGAAGCGGGGTTCCAGAAAACGTCGTCGCCTTACTTGCCCACCGGGCAGGTCAGCTTGTCGAACGTCGCCTTGTTGATGAACTTCGTCAGGCTCGTGCCATCGGTGTCCACCGCGCGCACAGCGTAGCGCTCCTGGGTCCCCTTCGAGGTCTTGCGCTTGTAGACGACCTTCTTGCAGGAGGCGTCCGCGACATTGACCTCTTTGCGCTTCTTGACGTTGTAGAACTTCATGCCTACACCCTTCCCTTGTTTTGGGGTTGTTGGTTCCGACGGTCATATATATCACCCGTTCAAATCCGGTTCAAGCTGGGTTGGCGAATTTTTTTTCGGCGCCAGCCCCGGAGGCGCCAGGGGGAATTGCCCGCGTCCGGTTGGCGCGGGCCGGTTTGGCGCTATAGTGGACCAAGACGAACCAGGGGATGACCGGCCATGAACACGACACGCGATGGCGAAGAGCAGGATCTGTTTGGCCATGCCGTTGATGGCGAAGGCAATATGGAGAGCCCGGAACTGCCGCTGGCCCCGCCGCCGCGCGTCGTGAAGCTCGCGTCGGCGAAACGGGAGGCCGTCACCCCGGTGCCGCCGACCCCCGCCGCGGAGCCGGTGGACGCCCCGGCGCCGAAGCCGCCGGTACGCCTGCAGGCCGCCCGCAAGCCGGCTCCCGCCCCAGCAGCTCACGAGGCGCAACCGGAGCATAGCCCGAAACCAGCCCCGGCCATCCCGGAGCCTCCGCCCGCCACCCCCCTGCCCGCCGTCGACGCGAACATCGACGCCCATGTCGAACCGGATCCGCCACAAGCCATCGCCGCCGCGGCGGCACCCCCGGCCATCGACCCGGGCCCGGCCCGCCAAGCCGGGCCTACGCCAGCAGCCTCCCGCCATGATCCCCGGCCCCTGCGGCTCACCGGCCATGGCGGCCATCCCCCAACGCGCGGCCAACTCCTCCAGGAGGCCCGGGTGCGTTGCGACCTCAGCCTCGAACAGGTGGCGATCGCCACCAAGATCAAGCGACAGTTCCTCGAGTCGATCGAGCGCGACGACGCCGAGCACTTGCCGCCGGAGGTCTACGTCAAGGCCTATGTCCGACGCCTCTGCCATCACTATGGCCTGGACGAGGAGCAGGTCTTCGCCCTGGCGGTGGCCCAGCCCGCCAAGCATCCGGAAAAGACCATCCCCAACGAGATCCTCCAGCACATCGAGGAAGGCAAGCAGGTCAACCCGGCCGAAGAGAAGAAGATCCGCAACCTGACCTGGGCCGCCGTGGCGGCGGTGATCCTGATTGCGGGCGCCGGCGTCGGCGTCTACCTCGGCCAGCGCCAGCCTGCCCCGGAAACGCCCGGCGGGGCCCATCCCGGCGAGGCGGCGCCCCTCCTGGCCGCCGTCGATCCGGAGGATGCCGCCGCACTCACCGCCGAAATCGCCCGCGAGCTGGAACGCCGCAGCCCGCCAGCCCCGCCGCTGGTCATGAGCGAGCTGCCGTTGCCCTGACGGCGAAGGGAATTCCCATGAACCGTTCGCTCACCCCCTTGATCGTCTCCTTTGCCATCATCATCCTGCTGACGATCATCATGCTCCACACCCGTCCGACGCGACCGCAGGACGGCGACCTGCCGGTCTTCGACCTTGCCCCGGCGATGCGCCTGAGCCCCTATCCCGGACGCCGCATGGCACCCACCGTGCCGTCCCCGGAGACGGCCGGGCCGAGCCGTTCCGTCAGCGGCATGCCGGATGCGGACCATCTTCTCGACCGCTCGCGCCGGCTGCTCTCGGAAGGCAAGGAGGCGGAGGCCGAAGATCAGCTGCGGACGCTGCTGGTGTTCTCGCCGGACAGCCTGCCCGCCCTCTCCCTGCTCGGCGGCATCCTCTTCTATTCGCGCCGCTACGAGGAGGCCGAGTCGGTCTACCGCCACCAGATCCGCGTCGATCCCGCCAGCGCCACGCTGCACAACAACCTCGCCTCGGTGCTTGCCCGGCAGGGACGCCTGATCGAGGCGACCGCCGCCGCCGAACGGGCCCTCGAGATCGAGCCGGAATCCGCCCCCCCGCACATCAACCTGGCGGGCATCCATGCGGCGGCGGGAGACCGCGACCAGGCCCTCGCCCATTTCCGGCTCGCCTACGAACGCCTGGGCTGGCGCATCCTGCCGGTCGCCGAGGATCCCGTCTTCCGCGACCTGCGCAACGACCCCGCCTTCACCCTGATCCTCGCCCAGGCCCGTCAGGACTGGGAGGCCGCCGCCGCCGGAACCCCGCCCACGCCCACGCCGCCCGCGCCATGAGCCGCATCCATATCCTGCCCGAGGAGATCAGCAACCGCATCGCCGCCGGCGAGGTCATCGAGCGCCCCGCCTCGGTCGTCAAGGAGCTCGTCGAGAACGCCCTCGATGCCGGGGCCTCCGCCATCGCCATCCGCATCGAGGAGGCCGGACGCGCCACCGTGGCAGTGACCGACGACGGCTGCGGCATGGACGCCGACGACGCGCTGCTCTGCCTCCAGCCGCACGCCACCAGCAAGGTGACCTGCGCCGCGGACATCGAACGCATCCTCACCAACGGCTTTCGCGGCGAGGCCCTGCCGAGCATCGCCGCCGTCTCCCGCTTCCGCCTGCGCACCCGGCCCGCCGACGCCCCGTCCGGCACCGAGGTCATGGTCGAGGGCGGCCGCTTCGCCGAACAGCGCCCGGTCGGCTGCGCCCCCGGCTCCGAGGTGCTCGTCCAGGATCTCTTCTTCAACACTCCGGCACGGCGCAAGTTCCTCGCCACCAACGCCACCGAGGAACGCCACCTCCAGGAGACGGTGTGCCTGCTGGCGCTCGGCAACCCGGAGACCGCCTTCACCCTGCATCTGGACGGGCGGGAGACCTTCCAATCGCCGGCCGACCGCGACCTGACGGCCCGCCTGCGCGTCCTCCTCGGCCGAACCTGCGCCGACCATTTGCTGCCCATGGAACATGCCGCCGAGGGCATGACCGTGCGCGGCTTCATTGCCCGCCATGGCTTCACCCGCAACGCCCGCCGCGAACAGCGCGTCTTCGTGAACGGGCGACCGATCGACAGCGCCGTCGCCTACCAGGGCATCGCCGAGGGCTACGGCTCCCTGGTCATGAAGGGCCGCTATCCCCCGGTCGTGCTCTTCATCGACCTCGACCCAGGACGCGTCGACGTCAATGTCCATCCCGCCAAGCGCGAGGTCCGCTTCCGCGAACCTTTCCAGGTGCGCGCCGCCGTCGCCGCCGCGGTGCGCGAAACTCTGCGCCGGGCGGACACCCCGACCGTCGCCCTCGGCGCCGACGTCCCGCTCCAGGCCGTGCTCGCCAAGGCCACGGTCCACTACCAGCCGACCGAGACCCGGCCGGCCCCCGCGGACTTCGCCTTCGCGCCCCCCCCCCCGGTTCCGGCCTTCCCGACGGCCCCGCCCGCATCCCCCGCACCCGCCGCCGTTCCCGTCCCCGGCGACCGCCCGTCCACCGCCCGCGCCAACGGGCCTGCGGTCCCATCCACAGCCAGCCCCCCGGCCCCGCCAGACGCCCCGCCGTCCACCACCCGCTTCCCCGAGGTCGAGCGCCTCGAAATGCTCGGCGCCCTCGGCGACACCTACCTCGTCGGTGCCGCCGGCGACGGCCTCGTCCTCTTCGATCAGCATGCCGCCCATGAGCGCGTCCTCTTCGAGCGCCTCATGGCTGCCGCCCGCAACCGCGCCATCCCCTGCCAGCAGCTCCTCCTCCCCGTCACCCTCGACCTCGCCCGCAGCGAACGCCGCTTCCTCGAACGCCATGCCGAAAGCTTCTCCCAGCTCGGCTTCGACCTCGAGCCCTTCGGCGAGGAGACCGTCATCGTCCGCGCCATCCCCGCCGCCCTCGCCCAGGACGACATCGCCGGCCTCTTCTCCGACCTCCTCCATGAGCTTTCCGGCGAAGCCGCCACCCCCGCCATCGACCTCGCCGACCTCGCCCGGGCCGCCTGCCATCATGCCGTCCGCGCCCAGGATCACCTCACCCCCGCCGAGGTCCGCTCCCTCATCCGCCAGCTCGCCGCCTGCGAACTGCCCTTTTCCTGCCCGCACGGACGCCCCACCATGATCCACCTCTCCCTGCGCGAGATCGAACGCCGCTTCGGACGCCGCGGTCCGACCACCGGCCCCGCCTGGGCATGAGCCCGTTGCATGGTGCCAAGAGCCATCCCCGGACAGGCCCGACGGAGCCCCCAGCCATCATCCACGACCCGCGCCATCGCCCCCGTTGGCGCGCATGCGCCGACGGGATTGGCTATTTGACGGCTTCCCGGCTGAGGCCGACGATGACGCTGCTGCCCGTGATCTTCGCCTCGATGTTCCGGCGGATGGCCTCGATCACCTCCTGGACATGTCCGACCTTGGCCTCGGCCGGGAACTCCAGGAGGATCTCGATGAAGACCCGGCTCCCCGAGCGCCGGGAGCGGATGCCGTGGAAGTGCTCGTACTCGTCGAAGAACAGGGCCAGCTCCCGGAGGATGGTCATCTGGTGCTCCTCGTCGAGGGTGCGGTCGAGCAGGTCGAAGAACGAGCTGGTGAAGATGCCGATCGTCGCCACCAGGATCAAACCCGCGATCAGCAGCGACGCCACCGGGTCGATGAACACCGACCAGTGGTACGACTTCAGGCTCATGCTCAAGGTCACCGAGACGAGGATGAAGAGGTTCCCGATCGCCCGGGTGAGGAACAGCCGGGACTGGGACCGGAACAGCGGCGAGGCGTGGGCCTGGTAGAGGCGCCGGTTCTTGACCGCCTCCCGGCCATTGACCAGCGCGTAGATGGCCTGGCCGACGATGCTGATCCACAGGCCCACGCCCGTCACATGCCCCGGATGGATCAGGTTCCGGACGGCATTGCCGGCGATGATCAGGACCGACGCCATCATGACCATGCCGATGATCATGCTCGAGATGTTCTCGAGCTTGCCGACGCCGTACTCGAAGAGGTTGTCCGCGCCCTTGTTGATCCGCCGCAGGGCCATCCAGGACAGGAAGAGGGCGGTCATCTCGATGAAGGTCTTGAGGAAGTCGGCGAGCAGCACGCTCGAGCTGGCCATGAGGAAGGCCAGCCCGGTGATCGCCGTGTCGAACACGCCGGCCACCAGGGATGCCCGCATCCCCTTCTCCTTCGAGACAGTGTCCATGCTCGTGTCGACATGCATCGCGCTGGCTCCTGACACTGGCGGGAACGGCCCGCTTCCCGGGGGCATCGCCGGGGACGGGGCAAGGGACCCCGGACGCGGTCGGATCGGGAAGCGCGCCCGGCATCGGTTCCCGCCGCTACTATCGCCGCGGGCCATGAAGATGCAAGCCACAGTTGAAGGGATGGGCTTGGCGGGGCATAGTACGGGTTCATCGGCATTGCATGCGGAAGGAATCGGACCATGGCGGAGAGCGGCGAGAGCTACAAGGCGGCGGGTGTCGACATCGACTTGGCGCAGAACTTGTTGCGCCGGGTCAAGGGCAGGCTGGCGGCGGCGCGCCGTCCGGAGATGATGGCACCCATCGGCGGCTTCGGCGGCCTCTTCAAGCTCAACCTGCGGAAATATCGCCAGCCGGTGCTCGTCTCGAGCATCGACGGCGTCGGCACCAAGCTGATGGTCGCGATGATGACCGGGCGCTACGCCTCCGTCGGCGGCGACCTGGTCAACCACTGCGTCAACGACATCGCCGTGCAGGGGGCCGAGCCGCTCTATTTCCTGGACTACATCGGCATCGGCAAGCTGCGCAGCCCCCTCTACGAGGAGGTGCTCGGCGGCATCGCCGAGGCCTGCATCGCCGCCGGCTGCGCCCTGCTCGGCGGCGAGACCGCCGAGATGCCGGGCATGTACGGCAACGACTTCGATCTCGTCGGCGTGATCACCGGCGTCGTCGAGCGCGACCGCCTGATCACCGGCGCAAACATCAAGCCTGGCCACGTCGCCATCGGCCTCGCCTCCGCCGGCCTGCACACCAACGGCTACAGCCTCGCCCGGCGCGTCCTCTTCGAGAAGTGCCGCTACGGCGTCGACTCCGAGCTCAGGGAGCTCGGCGGCACCGTCGGCGACGCCCTCCTCGCCCCCCACCTCTGCTATTGGCCCGCCATCCGCCAGGCCATGCGCACCAGGCTGCCCCTCGACGGCATCGCCCATATCACCGGCGGCGGCCTCTACGACAATGTCCCGCGCATCCTCCCCGACGGCGTCGCCGTGCGCTTCGACGTCCGCGGCCTTCCCGTCCCGCCCATCTTCTCGCTGATCTGCGAGGAGGGACGCATCCCCGCCCAGGAGGCCTACCGCGTCTTCAACATGGGCGTCGGCATGGTCTGGTTCGTGCCCCCGGAGGCCGCCAAGAAGGCCATCGCCCTGTGCCGCCGCCGCGGCTTCGCCGCCTTCCCCTGTGGCGAGGTCGTCAAGGCCGTCCGCGGCAAGCCCCGCGTCGCCATCCTCTCCGACTTGCCCTAAGCCGCCGGAAAAGCCCCCGCCATGCTTGAGAGGCTCTTGACTTTAGGCCGGACGGGACGATTGTATGCCCCTCGCCTCCACGGTCCGGGATGTAGCGCAGCCTGGTTAGCGCGTTTGACTGGGGGTCAAAAGGTCGCGAGTTCGAATCTCGCCATCCCGACCATTTTTGCATCAAGGCCCACCCATGAGTTAAGCCTCAATGGCGGCTCTTGCTTTTCGGGGTGGAGATCGCCATGGCCAAACGGGAGGCCAAGCTTCCCCGGCATCGAGCCGCATGTCGGCCCCCGCTCCAGGTCCCCCTCCGCGCTCCTTATTGTGCCACCTCTCCAGGGCGAAACGCGCCCTCCTTCCCTCCTCCTCCGCCATCCGTGAAAAACGGCGTCCGAGGACGGCGAGGTCGCAGGCGGCACCACGTCCAGCCAGGCGCCCAAGGCCTGGGGCACCTGGCATGACCGCTTCAAGGATCTGCTTGACAAATGCCCCCTGGCACCGTATTTTGACAGTAACAATTGTAACTATATCCTTTTTTATGTTATGCTTATTCTTCAATCCTTGGCGTCGCGCCGAAGCCGCCCGGCATGCGGCGACGCCCCACCCGCCAGCGGAGAGGAATCCCGGATGAACGCCTCATGGAATGACGTCCTGGCCCGACCGTCCCGCCCGCACCCCACGCCTGGCAGGCGGTGGAGGCTGGCCCTGGCATGCGCGCTCCTGCCGCTGAGCTTGGCGGCGGAGACGTGGCGAGGCACCGTGTCGGCCGGGGCCGTCCAGGTGCAACGCGAGGCGGATGGCTCCGCCCGCATCCTGATGGCCGGGTTCGAGACCGGGGGGGAGCCCGGCAACCCGCTGCTGCCGGCCAAGGTCTTCAACATTGCCTTGCCGTCCCGGGTCGATCTCGACAGCCTGGTCCTGGCCGTCGAGGAGGTCCGGCAAAAGGAGCTGGACGGGGTCTACCGCCTGTCGCCGGCACCCCCGTGCGGGATCAACGAGCAAGGCCGCCCGACGGTCATCTCCTACAGCGGCAATGAAGGACGGATCGTTGACGGCAAGAACCAGGAGGTCTACGGGGCCGACGCCCTGTTCCCGGCGGCGACCTTGTCGCTGTTGCCGCCCTCCCAGATGCGCAAGTGGCGCTTCGCCCGGCTCCAGTTCCAGCCCTGCCAATACAATCCGGTGACCGGACGTTTGCTCCTGACCGAATCGGTCACCGTCGCCATCACCTACAAGGTCAAGGGGATGGGGTCGGCCAAGGAAGTCCGGAGGCAGATGCGGGAGCTGGACGACGAGCTGTTCGACCGCCGGGCCGAGAAGCTGTTCCACAATGCCGCCGAGGCGAAGGCCGCCGACGTCCAGGAGCGGCAGCGGCTGAAGGCGGCGCTCGCGACCCTGGAGGCCGCCGCCCCGGCCGTGGCGGCTCCTGCGGATGCCGACCTGGCCGAAAGCACGACCGATGCCTCCGCCCCACAGACGGAGGAAGGGGTGGCGGCCGGGGACGATGGCCCCGGGACGAACCCGACCACCTACAACTACGTGATCATCACCACCAACGCGATCGAGGCGAACCTGACCAGGCTCGGCGACTTCGTCGCCCATCTCGGCACCCTCGGCTTCTCGGTCCTGGTGGTCACTGAGGACGACTTCGGCGGCCTGACCGGGCAGTCGCCGAACGGCACCGCCGAGAAGATCCGCCAGTGGCTGATCGACAACTACCTCGGCCACACCATCCAGTACGTCCTGCTGATCGGCAATCCCCATCCTTCGACTGGCGACATCCCGATGAAGATGTGCCATCCCTCGACCCGGACCGGCTACGAGGACTGCCCGACCGACTACTTCTACGCCGACCTCACCGGCAACTGGGATCTCGATGGCGACGGCCGCTTCGGCGAATACACCGGCGACCGCGGCACCGGCGGGGTCGACTTCGCCGAGGAGGTCCTGGTCGGGCGCATCCCCCTCTACAGCGGCAACTACAGCACCGTCGACACCATCCTGCAAAAGATCATCGCCTACGACAGCGTCAGTTCCGCCCCGAGCTGGCGCACGAAGCTGCTCCTGCCGATGGCGGTCTCGAACTACCAGGAGTCGGTCTTCAACCCCACCAAGGGGCTGGACGTGCCGGAGCTGGTGATCGACAACTACGCTGCGGGCGCGGGCTTCAGCCATTTCGTCTTCTACGAGAAGGCCGGCCTCGATCCCCTGCCGGACTCCTCCGCTTACGACAACGCCGCGCACCTGGGCCTGACCCAGACCAACATCAAGGCCGAGTGGGCCAACGACTACGGCTGCGTCCTGTGGTGGGGCCACGGCAGCAATTCCGGGGTCTACCGGCGGATCTGGAACACTGACGATGGCGACGGCATCTGCGAGTCGGGCGAGTACGGCGACACCGTGTTCTTCGGCTCATCGGACACCTCCGCGCTCGACGACGCCTGCCCCTCGATCGCCTTTCAGGTCTCCTGCAACAACGGCTGCCCGGAGGATTCCAACAACCTCGGCTACGCCTTGCTCAAGCGGGGGGCCATCGGCACCAACAGCGCCTCGCGGGTGTCCTGGTACCTGGTCGGGACCTGGTACTGCAACGCCAACCCCGACAACATGAACATGGGCTACACCTTCTTCGACCAGGTCTGCACGGGCAACCAGCCGCTGGGCATGGCGAACGCCAACTGCCGCAACCAGACCATCCTCACCACCAACTGGTGGAGCCAGGGCGAGTCCTGGATGAACCGCATGGACTTCAACCTCTACGGTCCGCCGCACACGGTCCTGATCCCGGTGGTCGACGCCACCGCCCCGGCCGCGGTCACCGACCTCGCCCACGGCGGCAAGACCGGCGACAGCGTCACCCTGGCCTGGACCGCCCCGGGCGACGACGGCGCGATCGGCCGGGCCTCCAGCTACGACGTCCGCTACAGCACCTCGACCATCAACGCCGACAACTGGGCCAGCGCCACCCAGGCGAGCGGCGAGCCCTCCCCGTCGATGGCCGGCAGCACCGAGTCGTTCACCGTCACCGGCCTCAATCCCGTGACCACCTACTTCTTCGCGCTTAAGGCCTCCGACGAGGTGCCCAACACCGGCGGGCTCTCCAACGTCTATTCGGTGGCCACCAACTCCCTGCTGAGCTACTCCAAGACGACCTTCGTCGAGGCCGTCGCCAACGACGGCTCGATCGACAACGCCACGCCGTCCGTCCTGACCCTGACCGGGGACACCTTCACCGGCAGCAACGGGGACAACTTCGTGGCCGCCGGCAAGGTGGTCGTGACCCATCTGCCGGCGGGGTTGACTGCGGTTGCCACCCGCACCTCCGCGACCCAGTTGAGCGTCACCCTGACCGGTGCCGCCAGCGCCCATGGCGACGCCAACGACGTCGGCGACCTGACCTTCACCTTCCAAAACAGCGCCTTCGCCGGCGGCTCCGCGGCCAACGTCACCAACGCCGTCAAGTCCAACCTGGTCATCGACTTCGACGATCCCCGCCCACCGGTCGTCAACACCCCGTCCGCCGCCTCGGTCGAGGTGTCCACGGCCACCTTGGGCGGCACCATCGCCGCCCTTGGCGACAGCAACGTGACCGAACGGGGGATCTACTGGAGCACGACCGACGGCTTCACCCCGCCGGGGCAGGGGACGAAGATCTCGGAGACCGGCACCTGGGGTGCGACCGGGGCATTCGCCGTCGCCGTCGGCGGCCTCTCCGCCGGGACCACGGCCTACTTCAAGGCCTTCGCCGCCAACGGCCAGGGGACAGGCTACAGCGCCCAGTCGTCGATCCTGACCAAACCCGCCGCCCCGACCGTCCAGGCGGCCACCAACGTGCGTTCGACCTCGTTCCGGGCCAACTGGAGCGCGGTGACCGGCGCGGCCACCTACCAGCTCTACGTCTCGACCGATCCGGCCTGCGGCGGCTCCTACGTCGCCGGCTATGGCCCGAAGACCGGCATCGCCACCAACTACGAGGACGTCGCCGGCCTCGCCTCCTCGACGACCTACCACTACAAGGTCGTCGCCAGCAACGCCACGGGCGACTCCGCCGCCTCCGGTGTCCAGGGGGTGACCACCGAGGCCCGCGATCCCGCCGACCTCTTCGTCTCCCAGTCCACCGGGAGCGACACCACCGGCAACGGCTCCGAGGGCAACCCGTACGCCACCATCGCCAAGGCCGTCACCATGGCCACCACCGGCCAGATCATCCAGATCATGGACGCGGTCCACACCGAGCAGGGCATCGCCGTCAACAAGGGCGTGACCATCCGCGGCGACGGGCCGGCCAGCACCATCCTCCAGGCCAACGCGGCCAAGAACGTGGCGACCAACCGGGTCCTCTACGTGACCGGCGCCAACGCCACGATCAGCGACCTGACCATCCGCCACGGCTACACCAGCGGCCATGGCGGCGCCATCCTCAA
>CAZBDL010000023.1:0-15946 GCA_964490525.1 uncultured Victivallales bacterium
ATCTTGTCCATGGTGGTGAAGACGGCGGCATAGAATGCCTCGCGCCGATGGCCGGACCTGACTTCGTCAAGGTCGCAGACATCGGCCAGCATTGAGTTGTTGAGCATGGGCATGGTGTTGGTGAACACGCCGATCAGGATGGCGGTGAACAGGCTGGGCCATTGGAACGACAAGGTGCCGCCCCACGGGACGGGGAGCTGGACATATGCCTCCGCCGCGTTCGAGAACGTCATCCACAGCGAGAGGTACGCCACCACGCTCATGCTCAACATCAGGAGCATGGCCGGCTTCTTGCCCATGCGGCTGGCCAGCATCGCGACCGGCGCCATCGCCAGCAGGCTGGAGATGTTGATGGCGTTGAAGAACACTGCAAGGTACGCGGATCCGGCCTTCTGGTCGCCGCGGCCGATGTGATAGATGAAGATGTAGACGAAGAAGACGCCCGTCACCGCCATGCAGAACTTGGCGACGAAGTTGCAGACCACCAGGAGCCAGAACGGCCGGTTGCCGAGCGTCAGCCTGACCGCGTCGAGGAAGCGCACCTTGGCCTCGCCGGCATGGGCCGCGACCTTCTCCCGGCAGAAGAGCACCGAGGGCAATCCCGCCAGCAGGATGCCCCCTCCGCACATGACGCTCACCCAGATGACCCCGCTCGAACCGCGCAGCTCCTGGGCGGCGGATCCTTCCATCGCCATGCACAGCGGCAGCAGCCAAGGGGTCAGGAAGCCGGCCAGCGAATAGAACATCTGCCGCCATTTGAACAGATGTGTCCGCTCGTTGTAGTCGGTGGTCATCTCGTAGCCCATGGCCACATGCGGGATGTTGAAGAAGGTGTAGGCCACGGCATACAGCAGGGTCATCATCACCGCCAGATACCAGAAGGTCGGATTGTCCACGCAATGGAGGAGCAATGGCCAAAGCCCGGATGGCGCCCCGTTGCCTCCCGCTGCCGGCGGGAACCAGATCAGCAGTCCCAGCAGGGCGGCCAGCACCAGGCCCGCCAGAATCCAGGGGCGCCGCCGCCCGAAGCGCGAGCGCGTATTGTCCGACAAGTGTCCCACCACAGGATCGGACGCGGCATCAAAGAAGCGCGGGACCGCGCACGCCAGCCCGACCATCGCCGGCGAGAATTTCAGGGCATTGATGTAGATTACGCTGACCAGGGCCGCGGTGCCTTGGATGATCATCGCGTCGGAAACGCCGCCGAGCCCCCAGCAGAGGCGCTTCTGGATCGGCACCTGCGGCGACTGCGCCCCTGCGGGAATTTCCGCCAGGCCGGATGGTCGATGGTCAGCCATGTCGATGGTCCTTCTGTTGTCGCTTGCGGCTGGTCGTTCCGTTTCAGGGAAAATCCACGGCCACGCTTTGGCCGGCGCCGACCCGGATGACGCTCGCGTCCAGCAGGGCGTTGAGTCCCAGGGGGTGACGGCAGGCGGCAGCGTCCTCGCACAGCACCCGGACTTCGGCATCATATGCGGTCGGGTTCGTCAGCTTGAGCCGGAGGGTGCCGCGCGGCGCATCGTCCCGCTCCGCGATGACATGGTCGAAGACGCGGAAGAAGCCTGTGTCGGGCTGGACATACAGGCCGGGGATCTCCATGGCGGTGAGCATCAGCGAGACCTCGGGCCAGCATGAACCGAAGAGCTGCCCGCCCACCCCCTTTGCCCCTTCCCAGTCGCTGAGGTTGACCCGCTCGCACATCCATCCGGGACGCATCGCCTCGCCGAGCCGCCGGTCGGGGCGGGAAAGATATTGCGGGATGCCGTGGGCAATGTCCATGATCAGCTCAAGGGCAAGGGCATCGCCGCTGGCGCGCCAAAGCCGGAAGAGAGCCTCGCCCGACAGGGTGCAGATGCCCGGTGCGCCGTGCTTGTTCTGCACGTTTGCCCAGACGGCACCGGTGGTCCGGGCTCCGCAGAGGCCTAGCTGCGACTGGGGCGGGAACCGATAGTCGTACGACACCACCCAGGTGGCCGCCTGCCGGGTCATTTCCAGCGCGGCGTCCCGCCAGGACGGGGTGCCCGTCAGCTCATGCAGCTTCACCAGCGACTCGAGCATGGCGAAGGCGGACTCGCTGTCCGGAGCCGAAAGGATTTCGCCCGGCCCGCCGGTCGTCAAGCCGCAGCGGACATAGTCATGGCAGTATCTGCGGGCGGCAGCCTCGGCTGTCCGCAGGTAGGCGGGCTCGCCATAGTATGCGCCAGCCATGGCGAGGCCGGCGGGGGCGATCGCGCCCGCGCATGAGCCTCCCACCAGCAGGGCGCCGGTCTCGACGTCGACATACTGGCCGAATTGGCTCTCCCGGCGCCACAGTTCGGCAAAGGCATCTGCGAGTCTTCGGATGGCGGACTTCCAGGAAGGGGGAACCTCCCGCCCCAGCTTTTCGATCAGGTCAAAGTGCTTCATGGAGTAATACAGCAGGTCGGCGCTTTTCCTCACCATGTGGATGCCATGGGGGCTGGGCTGGTCAAATCCGTCGCCGTAGAACCTCTCGCCGTCCCCGATCCCGTAGAAGAATCCGGAAGGCGCCTGGGTGCGCTCGTAGATCATCTCGAGGTTGCGCCAGGCCCGCCGAGACGAAAGGGGATTTCCCCGGAAAAGCATGGGCAAGGTGGCGATGCCCCCGCCCACCCAGCCGAGCTGCCAGAGGAAGCAGAGAGGGTCGGCGGAGGTGGAGAATGTCGTGTGCGACGTCGGAGCCATCTTGAAGTAGCCGTGCCGTTCATCCCAGTTCTCGCGGTGGTATTTCTCCTCGACCATTGCCCAGGCGGCGCTGAACGGCAGCTCCTCGTGGCGGACAGAGGGATTCAAGTCCTTGCGGAGAAGGCAGAACATGTCGAACAGAGACTGCAGCTCAGGCGACGGGAAGAAGCAGAGCCGCAGCCTGATGGCGAGCGTATCCCCGGCCTTCCAGACGGCACCGCGGTCATCGCTGGGCACGGCCTTGCAGTGATCCTGGCGGCGCTCGCGGACGCATGGGGCGGTGACGAGGAAGCGGCATCCGCCCCCTGCGCCGCAGGTTTCCACCGTGAGCCCGCTGTTGCCGAGCCGCGTCTGCTGGGTCGTCAGCAGCAGGAACCCCTGCCCGCGCTCCCAGGAGTGAAGGCCAATGCACGGGGTGCTGAGGTCGCCGGTCGTCTGCTCGATGCGGGTGGAGCCGGCCCCCAGGCGGGGAAGATCCGTGATGGTGGTCGGCATGTCCGCACGGAAATCGCGGGGATCGCGCCACAAGGGGGGATAGGCAAGGCCGGAAACCGCAAAGTCGTTTCCCTGGTATATGGCCGACGGCAAGAGGACGTAGTCCCGGGGAGACCACTGGCCGAAGGCGATGGCCAGGCCTACGCCGATGGCTTCCGCATGGCCTGATTCAGCCGTGAAGGAAAGGTCAAGGTCGACGGCTCCCTGCCTGTTGGGCACCAGGCTGGCCTTGGCCGAACAACGCCATTCGGCCCCTGCGAACCGCACCGTTGATGCGTCCGCCAGCGGCACGAGCAACTCTTCGGCACACCTGGCATCCTGGTGGCGTCGCAGCATCGCATGCGCGTCGCAGGCGAAGGCCCGCATGGGTTCCCCAAGCAACTGGCCCACATCCGCAGGCGGTCGATTCGCAGTTGATCCATTCATGCCGTGCGCCGATCTTGCCGATGTGTTGATGTATGCATGCGCTGCGTCCCTACCTGCGCATGGCGCCGAGGCCCTGCAGATGGAGGTTGCGATCCTCGCCATCCGAATATTCGTCGTTCTGATATGAGATCCTGAGACGGCATAGGCCCTTGGCCAGCCTGACCGCCGCGAAGTCGTACGCGGCCGGCTTTTCGGCGGCAATCTCCTTCTCGCCCAACGTCTTGCCATCGATCTCAAGCCTGATCACGGCATATTTCCCCTTCACCGGGGTCGATCGTCCCTGGACCCGGAAGACATACTCGCCATCGTTCAGCACCTCGAGATCCGTCTCCAAGGTCGCATTGCTGGCGCAGGAGATTTCGGCCGACGACGAGCTGAACCAGGGACTCTCGCCGATCAGCTTCAGGGACGACAGCGGGATGGGCTCCATGCGAACCGCCGGCCTCGGCGGATGGAAGGACGCTCCGAGGTTGCTCATCAGCGAGTTCGCGAAACGGAGACCCTTGCGGGCATTGTCCCCCGCCTCGTCCCAGTTGCTGCCGTCAAGGACGATGCGGCCATGCCCCATGCGCCAGGTCACCAGCGCCCCGGGCGTGGCCAGGACATCCATTCCCGGCGGATAGCGGCACTCGTGGAGCTTGACATCGTGGATCCTGAGGACGGATCCTCCGCCCCATCGCGGGCCATTGGCGAAGACGATGCTGATGCTGGCCTGTCCCTCGGGCAGCTCGACCATGGCCTCGTGGACTTCAGGCGTGGCGTTTCCGATCGCCATCCATCCATAGGTCTCCCCGTCGGCTTCGACCGCCAGGACCGGCAGGAGGTTGCCCTTCACGTCGGCGCTTGCCGCCATGGCAATCCTGTATAATCCGGCCCTGGGGGAGGCGACCTCGAACTCAATCCGCCCCCTCCGGTCGAGTTCATATGCCGCCGCGCTGTGCGAGCCGCCTTCGACCTCCTTGAGCCTCAGGGCCAGTGCGGCACCCGTTGCCTGTGGCAGGAAGCGCATGCTTGATCCGTTCCCGTCCCAGGCCATGGTGCGCTTCCAGCCCGTGCTCTTGCCTGTCCATGCCAGGTCCTCCCGCGAGACGCCCCGGAGGAGGGCGTTTTCCCGGTCCAGGAGGCAGCCGCTGGCGTCCTGCTTGGTGAGCTTCAGGAGGGAGGCGCCAATCGCCTCCTGCGCTGCGGCAAAGGCATCGGCATCGGGATGATGCCAGTACAGGGTCCCGCCGGACCGGATGAAGTCGGCCAGTTCCGCCTGGGCGAGGGCCGACAGCGCCGCCCCATCCGCCAGGAGAAGCCCTGCGGCGGGCGGCTTCCCGGCCGTGACGGTCTTCAGGCGCAGCGCAGCCACGCCCTTGATGAACCTTTGGCTGGCGCCGAGCAGCAGGGCCGGACTCTCGGAACGGCCGCCGCGCGTGGCGATGTAGTCAATGGCATTCTGCAAGACCCTGAAGGCCGCTGGATCCAGGGCCATCTTGGACCCGACCAGCAGCTGCAGCAGGAGGATGCTTCCCTGGCCGAGGGGGAGTTCCACCACGGGCGCCTGATCCAAGGCGTTGATGCCTCCGGTCACGGCAATGGCCGTGGCCCCGCCAGAGGCCGGACGGCGAACCTGCTTTTCGGCCACGTAGTGTCCCCCCGCCCAAAGCTTCAAGTCATCAGGCCGCAATCCTTTCAGCACCGGATGAGAAATTGCCAGCGGGAAGGCCATTGTGGATGCGTGGTCTACCAGGTCAAGCCCCAGCCCGAGGGGGGCAAGCGTGGTCTGCTCCATGACGACCGCCCGCCCCCCCTGCTTCAGGAAGCCATGAAGCCCGACGGCATCGAAGTCGATCCCGCCGATGGCTGGCCAGTCCGGCATCGCACGCCTGTCGCCAAGCGCATTCCCGGCGATGAGCAGGATGTCCTTCTCGGGGGCGAGCGCGGAAAAATCCAGCCGGCCGACGCTTCCCACGAGCGTGCAGGAGGGATCATAAATCACCAGCTTCATCCCTTCGGGCGGGCGAAGCTCTTGACGGGCCTCCACGTTGAAGAGATGCTTTTGCCGACGCGGCTCTTGGCTCGTTGCGAGGAGCACGCTCTCGACCGCCAGGGCTCCGGCATTTTCAGCCTTGAAGCCCAGCGTCAGGGGAGCTGTGTGGCCAGGGTTGAGTTCCAGGGACGCGGTGGCGAGGATCTCGTCCCCGCTCCGGAGTTGAAGGGTGAGCCCATCGGGCTCGGTGCTGTCGTTCAGCACATCGAAAACCATGCTGTGCTTTTCCCCGCAATAGAGGCGAGATTCGCGGTTTCTCAGATAGGCGGCGACCTTGGCATAGGAGTGCCTCTGCGCATCGGTCCCCTCCTGGCTCCTGAATGCGCCGCCAAAATCATAGACCGTCCAGGGACACATTCCCGACACGCCGGCGATGCGGTAGGCGATGGTCTGATCGACCCAGGCCGCGATGCGGGCCTTGTCTTGATATTCCGCCCGGTTGCGGTAGGCATCGTCCCCGAACCAAATGGAGCCGATGGAATAATCCTCGTGGGGCGCCCACAGGTACTCGCCGATGTACAGGGGCTTCTTCCTGTCCCAGAGGAACTTGCTCCGCTGTTGCCCGAGCATTCCCCCGCCGGCTTCGGTGATCTTCTCCTGGCCCAGCCAGTTGGCCGTGTTCGGATACGCATGCTGCCGCGGCATCTCGTGCGGATAATGAAGGCCAATGACATCGTATGCGCCATCGGGGTCGTGGTCTGCCTCGTAGGTGATCAGATGCGACGGGTCAAGGCCTTTGGCGAAACGACCGATGTCCCCAAGCTTTTTCGGGAGGTCGGGGTCATGCTTCTGGTTGTTCATGAACAGGATCTCATTGCCCAGGCTCCACATGAAGACGGAGGCATGGTTGCGGTCGCGGCGGATCATCCCGGCGACATGCCGGCGGTAGTTCTCCCAGAATTCCTCATGCCGGTAGGCGTAGAAGCCGCTGTCGTCGGTATACACGGCCGCCTCGGGAATCGTCAGCATGCCGATCTCATCTGCGGCATCAAGCCAGTCTTCCTGCCAGGGCTGGGTGTGAAAGCGGAATGCCACCAGGCCATCGTCCTTCCACATCTGCACGCGCCTGAATATCTCATCGCGGGGGAGACAGTCCTTTACCGGCCAGGTGCTGCTGGCCAGGATATGCCTCTTGACGCCATTGAGGTAAATGTCCGGGCCCTCGCACCAGACTTCCTTGAAGCCAAAGCGCATGTCCAGTTCATCGGCGAGCATTCCGTCGGCCATCAGCCTGACGCGCAGCGTGTAAAGGACAGGGGTCTCCGGCGACCAGGGCCTCGCACCGGGAAACCCTGCGGCGACCCTCCACTCCTGCCCTTTCACCTCCACAGGGCGAAAGCGCAGTATCTCGGCGTTCCCCTCATATACCCCGGCCTCGATCCTGAGGTTCTCCCCCTCGCCATCGACCTTGCCGGAGACGGCGATGGTCTGTTGCCGCGTGGATGTGTCGATGATCAGATCTGCGTCCGGCAGCCTTTGGGGGCCGTAGGCCTCCACATATGCAGGCAGCCAGATCCCGCAGAAGTTCTTGTGCCCTCCGACCGGAGCGATCGTGCGCCCGATTCCCTCGGAGCCCGGCAAATCGGCAGCCCGCCGGTCTCCGCACCGTATGTCGAGGCGGATGGTTTCGCCCGGCTTGGCATGCTCGGTGATCTCAAGCTCCAAGGGCGTCCATCCGTCCACCTGCCCGCCGATGCAGGTGCCGTCCACATATACCCTGGGGGCATACCTGGCCCCGCGCAGATTGATGAACATCCTTTTCCCTTGCCAGTCGCGCGGTATCTCGAGGTCCCGGCGGTACCACAGGAACTTCGCCGTCTTCTCTGGCGGCGCCCATTGCACTCCGGGGATCTTGCGCTCCGCCCATGCTCCCGCCTCCGGGCAAGCCTCGCCGACGGCGCTGGCCTTGAACTTCCAGGTTCCGTCAAGCGAGATCCGCCTGCGGATGGCGCCATCCGCCGCCGAGGCGATGCCGGACAGGATCAGGAGGACGACGATGCTGCCGAACAATGCCCTGCCGCTGGCCATGCTATTGCTCCTCGAAGGAAACCCAGTCGACGGCTTTGACCCGGTCGCCGGGGAACACCAAGTAGAGGTCATGGATCCCGGTCACCTTTGCCAAGGGACATTCTGTCATGCCGCTGGGCACCGCGCCCAGCAGATCGCCCTTGGGAGAGCCCAGCCGGAGCTCCACCAGGTTGCCCTCCGCCGACGCCGTCATCCGCTTCTCGGCCGGCAGCCCCGGGATCATGAAGACGCGGCCGTTGTTGGGGATGGTCATGTGCAGCCTGAACCAGAGGCTGCCGGCCTCAATCCCCTGGTTGGCCTTGACCAGGATCGTGTTCCAGCCTGCCACGACGGGACAGTCCTTCCTGGCCAGGCCGTCGGCCGGGCATTGCCTGGCCGAGATGACTTCCTCCCCATTCAGCCAGACCTTGATCCCCGCTCCGGAAGCGACATTGAGGATCATGGTGCTCCGTGCGACCTGGGCATGGAAGGAGACCCGTGCATAGGCACAGGAATCCTGCAGGCCCTCCTCGTTCAGGATGTCGAAGTCAACGGTGCCGGGCGACGATGTCAACCCCCGCGTCGAGGTTGGCGGCGCCAGCATCGGGAACCAATCCCCGGCCTTCGGATCGGTCTCAGGCGCGAATTTCTCATCGAAGAGATCTGCCCCCTTCTTCCCTTTTGCCGAATAGGGTTTTGACGTCTCCCAGCGGAGGATCATTGCGCCATACTTGTCCCTCGTGAAGGGGAGGGACTCGACGGCCTCCTGGCCATAGTGACGGACGAACCGGAGATCGTTCTTGAGGTCGGGCGCCTCCGTCGTCATGGCAAAGATCGCCCTGCTGGCCTTTCCCGGCCCAAAGTCAAGGTTGGCGTATTTCGCCCACGCCCCCGGGGCGATGTTGCTGATGCCGAGGCCAGCAGCCGTGCGCAGGTCGCGCATCCGCTGATAGTCTTCCGCCTGGATCTTGCCTGTGGCCTGGCGCCGTGTCACGGCCAGCTTGTCGAAGGCGAAGTCCTTCCTCAGTCCGATCAGGGAAGTGTCGATCGGCTTGAACCAATCGGGCGGGTTGACCATCCGGTAGTCGGCCGCCGTCATTTCCCAATCCGGCTTCGTCCTCTCCAATGGCGCCGGGGCGAATGTGGAATCGAGATCCAGCTTCATGCTGGCATAGGGGTTCGGATTTTCCGGGTTGAAGGGCGTGATCCAGTTGCCATTGACCTCCTGGACGGTCTTCAGGCTGTTGATGACGCTGTAGCGGGGGCCATTGCTGTCGGAGGCGATGATGTTGTGCCTGACGATCCTGTTTCCGGCGGGTTCCATATTGGTCTTGAGCGTGACGACCCTGCCGAGTACGCAATCGACGACCAGATTGTTTTCGGCGGTCTGATCCAGGCTCTTCTGCATCCATGCGCCGGTTGCCCGCCCCCCCTGGCAATGATGCATGATGTTGCCGCGGATGAGCAGCCCGTGGCTGGCGTCGTCCGCGAAGAGGACATGCGCCCATCCATCCCAGATCAGCGCCTGGTCAATGTCATGGAGATGATTGTACTCCCAGACGTTGTCGCGCCCGGGGCCCCAGCTTTCGATGCCGCCAAAATCAAAGCTGTTGCGGCAGACGGAATAGATCTCGTTGCCCGATATCGTCAGGTTGCGCGCATGGATGAATCCGGCATGGTTTTCGAAGGTGATCTCCTGCCCGTACATCTGCGCAGGCAGCTGCCTGGAGCGCTGTCCCTTCACGGTGATGCCGTACCGCGGCATTTGGCCGATCTCGTTGCGGGCGATGACCGAATCGCCGCTCTGGTAGAATTGGATGCCGCTGCCCGCACCGACGAACTTGCCGCAATCGTAGACGAAATTGTTCTCGATGCGATGTCCCTTGTTGACATATGAGTCCGCCGCGGATGTGAAGGGGCCTTCCCCCGGCATGAAGCCATTGGCATAGACGCCGCAGTAGCCGGCGCCGGTGATCAGGCAATTCTCGACGGCGCAATTCTGCGCATAGCGGTTGAGCCAGACTCCGGAGTGGCCGGCCGCCATGATCCTGCAGTTCCTGACCTTCATGCCATCGACATTCTCGGCGAAAACCAAACCGTGCTGCAGCGGCTCGGGAGCGGAATTGTCCTCGCGGTCCTTGAACAGGTACCATCGCGCGCAGAAGTCGGAACCGATCAGCGACAGGTTCTCGATGCGTATGTTCCTGGCCGGCGACGCCATGCCGGTGCCGCGGATGTCAATCAGCCGTTGCGTGGTAGTCCGCACAATCACATGGTCGCCTGGCGTCCCTTTGGGCGGCCAGTAGTACAGATACCCCTCCTGGTGCTTCAGGCACCACTCGCCGGGTTCATCCAGGAACTCCAGCACGCCGCATACCGCGAAGCGATGGTTCATTCCGCCAAACAGGCCGGAGCCGCCGTCCACCTTCAACCTCCCGTCCGAATCAGGATTGGCGGACAGCACCTCGCGCACTTCGGCGAACCAGTTGGCGCCGATGAAGGTCGGGACTTGGGCGTCGCTGTAGTCGAGGGCGCGGAACTCGGGCGGCACCAGGAGCGTGGTGTTGTCCATCTTTTTGAATCCACCCTCGAAGCCGCTGCCCAGGTTGGGATGGCGCGCCATGACCGCGGGGGCGCTGTCCACCACCAGGTTGAAGAACCTCTCTCCCTTGGGCACCGGTGCGCGCCAGACATGGCCCTTCCACGGCTCCCAGCCCGTGACCGGCACGCCGCCGTGGATTTGTGCCGCCGCGCCGGGGGCCTCTCCCTGGATGGTCAGCCCGCTGTCGCGCTCGTCCAGCCGGATCGCGTCCTCGCAGAAATAGTTGCCGGGCGCGATCAGGATCGTGTTCTCCGCGTCTCCAGCGGAGCGGGTGGCCGCGAGGGCCTTGGCCAGCGAACGGAAAGGCTGGCTCCGCGTCCCCGGATGGGCATCGTCGCCATCCGGGGCGACTCGATACTCCGCAGCCACGGCGTTGGCTGCGGCAATCAGCATGGCCAGTGCGACGATCGAGACGGCTTTCGTCATTGCCCTGCTCCTTTTCCTTGGGTCACGGATGCATTCTATCATGCCATGGTCAGGCCGCCGTATACTATTTGCCGAAAAGCATGCAGTTCCTGACATTTCTCTTCCCGCCGCCCCCTCCCGTCGCGCCCGGCGCGGGCAGTCATGGGTTGCGCAGGCTTTCAGGCGGGCCAAGATGGCTTGGCCGCAAGCCTCCGGCATCAACGACGATCTTCTGCAACACAATTCCAGGGTCAACCATCCAGATCCTGACCGTATGGTAGCCGGCCTGCTCCACGCGGTGCTCCGACGTGGTCACGCGCACCTGGGCCTTCACGGATGCGGCCCAATCATGGTTCTTCCAGAGCGGCTCTGAGACGTCCTTGACCACATCCATCACCTGCGGCGCCTCGTCGTCAATCGCCACCGCATAGCGCAACCCCCGGCCTGCCACGACATTTAAGGAGGGCGAGACATAGGTGTTGACGTTCACCTTCCCTGGCTTCGACAGATAGATCCGATACTCCAGGCACGGGGATTGGCCCTCTCCCGGCATGACGCTCTCCGCGGTCGTCGGGAGGATGGTCATGGCGTATGGCGTGCGTCCGCTGCCTTTGATCTTCTGCCAGCTTGCCCCGATGCCGTCCGTCTTGGCCGCATAATGCTCGGCATGCAAGGACACCACGCCGGCATTTTCCATGAACCCCGCAAGGTTCCCGGGGGTGACATCGGCGAATTTCGTGGCGCGAATGCCGATGGCCAGCGGCGGGGAGATGCTTGCCTCGGAGATGGCGATCTCGGCCTCGCCGTCGCCGACGAACCTGCTCCAGTCGATGCTCACCCAGACCCGACCGCCATGGGCTCCGAGATGATGGGCGTCGATCTTCACCCACGGCTGGCTGGCGCTGAACGTCGGCTGGATCGCTCCGGCCCCCCGGTTGAAGACGTCGATGAAGTGGCTTTGCCGATTGACCGAATCGAAGTCCGGCAGCCTGGGGGCCCGCTGTGCCTTGCCGGAGGAGAGAGGTGGCCACGCCAATGGGCTTCCCTCGACCGCCACGCCCAGCATGGGAGACGGCGCGGGAACCACCTCCTTCAATTCCGGCATGACGTTGGCCTTCGGCGGCTTCCATGAGCTGTAGCCGATATGAACCTGATTCATCATATGCCGCCATTTGCCCCCGGCCAGCGTGTTGTTGTAATGGTCGCTCAGCTCGGCATCGGCCGCAAACAGCGCCCTCACCTGCGCGGCAAGGTCGTTGGCCTCGGGGCGTCCCTGCTCGGCATAGAGACGGTTCCTGCCGGCGAGGATGTAGAGCTGGTTGATCATGGCCGTGGCCTTGACCGGGTAAAGAATGAGCTGGAAATAGGCGTCCTGCAGTTCGGCGGGAAGCCGCCCGGCCAGCGCCTCGGCCCTGGCGGTCGCGGATCGGCACTGGCTCAGGATCTCGTCGGCTTCACGGTAGTTGACCTGGCTGTATGTCCCATATGGATTCCGGTAGAGGACGCTGAGGAACTCCGGCCTGACGCAGCCATTCATCGCGGTGTACCAATCGTAGAGCCCGGCGACTTCCGCCGCGTGCTCCTTCCCGAACTCGCGCTCGGCCCAGCTCCGGAGCCAATCATCCAGCGTCTGCTTCGCGATCGCCTCCGGGTTCCACGCCATGCGCAGGAAGAACTCCGTCGGCACCTCGATCGGCTTCAGGTCGCCGACATTGACCATCCACAGCTGCCGGATGCCGTGCTCATACGCGAGGTTCATCTGCTCCCAGGTCTTGCCCAGGGTGACGGTGTTGATCCATGTGTAGCAGCGCGGCGGGGTGTGGGCGTCGAAGTGATAATACATGCCGGTGCCGCCAGCGCGCTTCCGCTCTTCCGGAGTCGGCAAGCGCCGGACATTGCCCTGATTGTCGTCGCAAAAGAGCAGGGTGACATTATCGGGAACCCGCATGCCCGCATCGTAATATTTCTGCACCTCGTTGTAAAGGGTCCAGAGCTGAGGGATGCCCGTCAGGTCGGGCCCCATGTGCCGGGCCAGGATTCGCCGCTGGTCGTCAATGAGGCTTTCCAGGAGCGCCCTGTTCTCCTCCAGTCCCCCCGTGCAGTCCATGGGCTTGTCGCCGTGCCCGCGCATGCCCAGCGTCACGAGGTTCTCGTACTTGCGGTTGCGCGCTATGCCATCGTCCCAGAACTTCAGCAGGCCTGCCTGGTTGCCGACATAGTTCCATTCCCCGTTGCCATATCCCTGCCGGTTCCTGGTCCATTCCTTCTGGCTGCGCATCATGGGCTCGTGATGGCTGGTGCCCATGACGATGCCGTATTCGTCGGCCAGCCTGGGATTCTCGGGATCGTCCTCGTTGAAGGCCTTGCCCCACATGGAGGGCCACAGGCAATTTCCCCGGAGGCGCAGAATCAGCTCGAACAGGTGCGCGTACATCTTCGCGTTGACGCCGCCAAACTTCTCCCGTGCCCACCCCGCGAAGGCAGGCTCCTCGTTGTTGATGAAGATCCCCCGGTATTTCACGGCCGGGCCCCCTTCCACCCAGGTCCCGGCGCGAACGAAGACATGATCCTTCCTCCTGGCCGGAACGTCCGCCCACCAGTGCCATGGCGAGACGCCGACCTGCTCCGACACCTCGTAGATGCCGTAGATCGTGCCGCGCCTGTCGCTGCCGGCGATGACCAGGGCCTGTTCGACCCCGGGGACGGGAGAGGCGACCACGGCGATGAGGAAGGACTCCCACGTGCGGGCCATCTCCGCGCCCGGGATCTTGCCGGATGCCGCCAGGCGGTCAAGCAGCGGGTTCTTGCCGAGGGTTCCGACAATGACCGCGAACCTTCCCGTCGGCGTCCGGTCGGCGTGAAGCTCCGGCCTCACGCCGGTGACGCGCTCGATGTCGGCCTGCAGGTCGCCCGCCGCCCGCCGGACGCCTGCGTGGTCCGAACGGTCGAGGAAGATGGCCGCCGCCTGTCCGGCATGGACCAGCGGCATGACACTATGTTCGGGCTCCTCCGTCACGATGCGGTCACCAGGCCCCAGGCGGGGGTAGGTGCCGGCCGACAGCGCCACGCCCATCACGGCGATTGCGGCCACCGTGAATCGGGTGGCCCACGGAGGAACCCTCGGCGAACGTGAATTCGTCATGTCCAGGGTATCGCTTCGCGATGGGAAGACCAGCCGGGCCATCAATTCTGGTCCAGGCGCCATTTGTACCGGTTGAACGGATCCTTCAGCTTGCCGTCGATCAGCTGAAAGTCGGCGGTCCCGTTGATCCCCGGCAGTGTCGTGGCATCTGCGGATTCGACATGGCCATCGGCAAATGAAAGGTTGGTCATCGTCCTCCGGTTCCCTGAGCCGCTGTGCCTGGCATGCAGCCTTCGCCCCTTGATGCCGTCGGGCAATTCGCCCTTCCGCCCGTCGAACTGGAAGACCGTCGCCTCAGGGTATTTCACCTGGGACAGCTTCGGCGTTGATGGCTGGACATTGTTCCCGAAGGTGATATGCCTGAAGAAGGACTTGCTCCACGGCACCCAGCCGCAGCTGTAGCTTTGGCCGTTCCATCCATACCATGTGTGAACATTGAAATTCCCGGAGGTGGACAGTTCGACAAACCCCCTTGCCCCCAAGGGGTCAAAGCGGCTGGATGGATCCAAGGGCGCCAGCACGTCGAACAGGCCGCTGGGGCACTTGAAGACCGAACTGCGGGGTTCCGGCTTGATCCACCTTGCAAACAGGTCGCCGGTGCAGCCGGGATTGGTCGGGGCGTGAATGTAGCCGAAGTTGATCATGATCGCGGAGCCCCATTCTTGCCACCCGGCGCCGGGAAGCCCGGTCCCTGCCGGCAGGAGATAATCATTGAAATCCATTGAATACTGCGTCGCGGCGATGCTGATCTGTCGCATGTTGCTCCGGCAGGCGCTGGCCTTGGCCACCTCCTTGGCGGCCTGCAGGGCCGGCAGCAGCAAGGCGGCCAGGATGGCGATGATGGCGATGACGATGAGCAGTTCGATCAACGTGAAGCGGCGTCCATCGTGGCGAATCATCTTGACCTCTCCGTATATGCTGTGCAGGAGATTCATGGCGACAAGTATACCTTATCGCGGGCATAAAATAAATAGAAAAAATGACAAAGAGCATGCATATTTTGACATTCCTCCGGGGTGTCCCCGCCCGGGCCACGGAGGACTGCCAGGCTGTGTCGCCCGCGTTCTCCGTTGAGCAACCATTCCTGCGGACGGCATGGCGTGGGGCAGAGGCCAAGGCGTGGCGCCTCATCCATTCCGCCATCACGAGCGGGCCTGCGCGGGCGAGTGTATTCAGGCAAATAGTACATTTATTTCATCAAAATATCTATTCCAAGATGACTTTCGGGACATACTATTTTGTTCATGTGGCGAGATGACCTGCCACCTCTGTCGACGAGGACCATCGCACCCCAGAATGGCCACGTGAAACAGGCATCACATCGGCGTGAATAGATGTAGCCAGATATAGCGATAATGCATCACCATGTCGCCAAATCCCTACTTGACTTAAAGGGAATTACGGTGGCAGGTTTCTTCAATATGCCATTATTGCGCATTAGCCCTTCCAAAAACAGGAGTCTTTCGCCATGGCATTTCGCCGGCTCATCCTCGTGGCCTTGATCGGCACCCTGCTGGTGTCCTTCCTGGGACGGATCCACGCGGCCCCGATCGATGGCCTCTTCGACTATTACCAGCCGGACGGTACGTCCTTCCCGGCCCGGGTGGTGGGCGATGAGTTCTACGCCGACGAGGAGACGGCGGACGGCTATCGCATCGTGCGCGACCCGGCCACCGGCTTCTGGTGCTATGCGCGGCTGTCTGCGGATGGTGCGTCATTTGAATCCACCGGGGTGGCGGTCGGGGCCATGCGTCCCCTCCGCGTGCGGACGCTGGCGAAGCACCTGCGCCTGCCCCGCGAGGAGGTCCTGAAGATCCATGCGGAAAACCGCCGGAAGATGGGGGTGGACGACCGGGGCCGGCTCCTGCCGCCGACGGACTTGGGCGACCCGAAGGTGCAACCGCAAGGCGACGGGCCGCTGGATGGCGGCCCGCTCATGGCCCCCCCGGCCAATCCGACCTTGGGCGCACGCAAGGGCCTGACCTTGTTGGTGCAGTTCCCCGACCGTTCGGGCGACGTCACCATCACGCGGGACCAGGTTGACGCGTACTGCAACCAGATGACCCCGCACTACACGGGGTTTGGCAACAATGGCTCGGTGGCGGAGTACTTCTACGAGGTCTCCAACGGC
>CAZBDL010000024.1:0-15635 GCA_964490525.1 uncultured Victivallales bacterium
AATTGCCGACCTTCCAGGCCTGTCCCGCCTGGTTACCGACGCCACCGAGGCGATATTGCTGATACAATCCGGCACCGCCATACCACGACTGGCTGGCGCTGATGGAAATCATGAAATTCGAGTTCAGCGCCCGCGGACCGTTCATGTAAGCATCGATCAGCCAGTAGCCGGGGTTGGTGCCCATGCGGACATTGACATTGGTGCTGACCAAAGCGTTGCCCGGGCTGTCCGTTCCCGAAAGCGACAGGGTGAACTCCGGCGTCCCGTCCTGGTCGATGTCGATGTCAATCTCCTGTGGACCATTGCCATAGATGAAGGTCTGGTCTGGAGCATCGGTGTAGATGATGGCAGCGGAGGCCGATGATGATCCAGCGATGGCCACCCCGGCAGTGACGGAGTAGGCGGCGAGGCGGCGGTCGAGGACGGATGCGGCACCCATGGTCATTCCCCCTTCGGTAATGGCTGGTGGTCTCGGCACACAATGAACCTTACTCCAACTATATAGCCCCGGCACGGACCGATTGCAACCCCATGTTTCCCCGGGCAGGTTGGGGTTATGGCGGAGACGGGCTAGATTAGGGGCGAATGATGTATTGATCTCAAACACGGGCGGAATTGTCCCATGAGAAACAGGGTTTTCCGGTGGCTGGCGGGACTGGTCGCGGCCTTGCCGTGGGTGGGGGTGCAGGCGCAGGGGGACCTGCCCTTGCTGCTCGGGCGGATCGAAGTGCCGGCGCTGATGGTGTCGGCCCAGCAGCTCTCAGGGCTGATGGAGAAGGCCTCGCCGGGCTCCTCGGCATCGCTGGGCCTGGGCATCGCGGCATTGTCGTTCAATCCGCAACTGCGGCACTTCGACCTGACCAAGCCCATGGTCCTGTTCCTCTATGCGATGCCGGAGGAGCAGGGTGGGGATCTCGAATGGTGTTTCTCGCTGGGCAAGAAGTCCGATCCCGTCCCGGAGGTCATCGAGGAAGGGAAGAATCCGGTGCATGTGAAGGATGTCGGGGAACGGTGCTTTGTCTCGCGGGTGCCGGGCCTGGCCGAGGTGGCGGCGATGGCCGACCTGCCGGGCGTCACGCCGGAGGACGAGGAGCAGGCCGACATCCTAGTGACGCTCTGGCCGGCAACGGGGCTCGCACGGCATCGGGGCCTGCTGCGGCAACTGCAAGGGGAAGGGGCGAAGCTGCTCTTTCGCCGGGCGGCGGGGACGGATCCGGCCACGATGGCGGCAGCCCGGCTCTATCACCTGCGCTTCCGACTTTCCGAGCAGCTGCTCAATCAAGTCCGGGAGGCCTCGGTGGCCATCCGATTTTCCGCCGATGGGCTGATCCTCAAGGGAACCTTGACGCCCCAGCCGGAGAGCCCCCTGGAGCAATTTGCCCAGGCCCAGACCGCGGGCGAGGACGATCCCCTGATGGTGGCGCTGCCGACCGTGCCGGGATGGGCCGGGGCGTTGCACCTGGAACTGACGCCGTCCCTGCGGGAAGCCCTGGTCGGTTATTTTCGCGACCTGGCGATGGAATCGGCGGATCATCTTGACGAGAAATACTTTGCGGCGATCAGGGCGGTGGCCGATGCCTGGACCGGGCAAGCCACCAGCATCGAGGTGAAGGTCGGGCCAGAAGAGGGCGTCTGCCGTCTGCATCGTCTTGACCTGGGTACCAGACAGACCGGTCTTTTCCCCGCGACGGCGGAGGGCGGGGCGACCATGGTCCTGGACCAATATCCGGGACATCCGGATCTGCATCTGACCATCATGGAGGCGAAAGGCGAGGTGATCGTCGCGCAGCAGGCGGCGGCCGGGGCGGATCTGCGCGCCGTGCTACGGCAGGCCATGACGGAAACGGCGGCGGAGAGCCCGCTGTACCGCGGGGAGATCCTGTTCCGGAACCGGCTAGCCCGGGAAGAGCAGGGGAACGACACGGACCCGGAAGATGGTCAGGATGCCGTCTCACCTGCCGCGCCAGGCCAGTCGGAGTGCTTCGTCAAGTTCCAGCCGGAGAGGACGACATTCCGGATCTTCATTCCCGCCGAATTGCTGGATCGGGTCGATCCCCGTCATTTCAAGGCTAAAGTGCGCTGACCTCGCCACCCTGGACCCGCATGTGGACCGCATCCGGAAAGGATCCGGGACCGGTGGGCGGCTCGGTGAAGGTGGCGAAAAGCTGGTCGGCGGCATGGAGGTCGGCCAGGAAGGCTTCGCGGGTGGGGGCGTCGAGTTCGCCGGTGACGTCGTCGACCAGGACGACCAGGTTGCGGTGCGGCCCATTGTCCTGATGGTGGTACCATTGGACGATGGCCATCTTCATGGCCAGGGCGGCGAGGCGGCATTGGCCAGTCGAGCCATGATGGCGCAGATCGTGCCCATCGAGGGTCATGACCAGGTCGTCAAGATGGGGTCCGTAGCCGGTGTAGCCGCGTTCACGGTCCTTGTCCAGGTCGGCGGCGAGACGTTCGGCGAAGGCGGCCGGATCGTCGCTGCGGGCCTGGGTCTGGTGACGCAGGCTGAACTCTGCCTGGCGTCCCAGGATCCGCCGGATGCGTTCCTCCATCGCGGGGCCAAGGGCGGCGACGAGGGTCCTGCGGGCCACGACCAGGGCGGGTCCGCCACGGGCAAGGATGGGGGTGAAGGCGGCGGCGGCTTGGCGCAGGGCGGGCTGCGCACTGCGCAAGGCCGCATTGCGTGCTTTCAGGGCGACGGCATACTCCTGAAGGGCATGAAGGTAGCCGGGATCGGCCGTCGCCAGGACCATGTCCAGGAAGCGCCGCCGCAGGGCGGCCGGGCCATGGACCAGACGGAGGTCGTCGGGGGTGAAGGCGACCACCCGAAATTCACCGATGAATTCGCCGGTGGTGCGGACGGGGCTGCCGTCGACCTGCAAGTGCCGGCGTTCCCCGTGGAGGACATCGAGGCGGCGGATCCATCCTTGGTCGGGACGCCGGATTTCGCCGACGATGCGGAAGCTGCCGCCCATGCCGGTCCCGCACAGGTCGCGCAAGGCGGTGGTGCGGAAGGAGCGCAAGGTGGCCAGGAAGAAAATGGCCTCGAGCAGGTTGGTCTTGCCCTGGCCGTTGGCCCCGACCAGGACATGCCTCCGTTGTCCGAGCGGCAGGGAAAGCCGGGCATAGTTGCGGAACCCGGTCAGCTCGAGCGAGTCCAGCACATTGCCCCTATTTCTGGCGCATCGGCATGATCACGTACAGGAAGCCCTCGCCGGCGGAGAGAGCGACCGGGCTAAAGCCGTCGTTGATCTGGAGATGCACCTTGTCAGCGTCAAGCACGCGGAAGGGCGCCGTCAGGTAGATCGGATTGAAGGAGATGGCCAGTTCCTGCCCGGCATACTCGATGGGAAGGCTTTCCTTGCTCTCGCCCTTCTCGGCGCTTTCGGCATGCAGCTCGATGGCATTGGCGGAGAGGCTGAACTTGACGAACGGGCTGGTCTCCGAGACGACCAGGGAGACGCGGCGCAGGGCGGCGGCGAAGGTGCCGGCAGCAATCTCGATCTTCTTGCTGAAGGAGGTGGGGATGACTTGGCGGTAGTTGGGATAGGTACCTTCAACGAGCTTGGTGACCATATGGGTCCGGCCCATCTGGAAGGAGGCCTGGCTTTCGCCGATCTCAATCACGGCATCGCCTTCCTTGGCAAGGAGCCGCTGCAGTTCAGCGGCGGCCTTGGAGGGAATGATCGCCTCGCCATCGTCGCCGACCCGGGCCTCCACCATCTTCTCGACCAGGGCCAGGCGCTTGCCGTCGGTGGCCACGGTGGTGAAGGCGCTCTCGGCAATCTTGAAGTGGACGCCATTGAGCATCTTGCGGGAATCGTCGGTGCTGGCGGCATAGGACACGAGGCTCATCATCCGGGCCAGGTCGGCCTGGGGCAGGGTGATGCCCCGCAGGCAAACCACCGGGGTGGGTTGCGGGAAGTCGTCCGCCGCCATGCCATTCAGGCGATAGGTCGAGGCCCCGCTTTCGAGGCGGATCTGGTGATTCTCCCCGGCATCGAGGGACACTTCCTCGCCGGGCAGCTCGCGGACGACGTTGAACAGGGTCTTGGCGGGCAGGGTGGTGCGACCGGGCTGCCCCACCTTGGCCGCAATCTCTGTGCGGATGCGAATTTCCAGGTCGGTCGTGGTGAGGGCCAGGCTTTCACCGTCGGCCTCAAGCAGTACATTGACCAGGATGGGCAACGTCGACCGGGCACCGATAATAGTGGTCACCTTCTGGAGGGCATCGAACAAGAGTTCGCGAGAAACGGTAAGCTTCATGTCGGCACCTGCCTTTCATCGGTCGAAAACGAAGTTGTCATCGGCGCTACTATTGATCAGGATTAGAAAAATACAAGACTATATGTATTATGGCCTGTCAACTTGTGGAGAACTTCCTGAAATGAGCTTAGATTGGCGTCCTTTGGGCTATTGATATATCTTGTGCCTTGTGGACTGGACATGTGGACAAGTCGGAAGGTCGGCGGTGGTCAGGAACGTGTCGACAGGTTTTCAACAGCATGGAGCATGATGCATGGAGCAGGGACTGGTGGATGTCTTTCGCCGTTTTCCGGAACTGGCCGACTTGCGGGTTGACTTTGAGCGGGCGGTGGCGATGCTTCTGGAGGTGAGCCGCCGTGGAGGCACGATCATGGCTTGCGGCAATGGCGGCAGCGCCTCCGATGCGGAGCATATTGTCGGGGAGCTGATGAAGGGCTTTCTGCTGCCACGTCCGGTGCCGGCGGAGTTCCGGCAGGCCTTGGCGGGAATTCATGGGCAGGACGCGGGCGACAGCTTGGCCGACCGGCTTCAGCGTGGCATCCGGGCGGTGTCGCTGACCGGACACCCCGCCTTGACCACGGCTTATGCAAACGACATGGCGGCGGACATGATTTTTGCCCAGCAGGTCTATGGCCTGGGCCGGGCGGGAGATGCCTTGATCGGGCTGTCGACCTCGGGAAATTCCCCGAACGTGGTGCAGGCTTTCCAGGTGGCGCAGGCCCTGGGTATCCACCGGATTGCCTTCACCGGCGAAACCGGCGGCAAGCTGCTTGGCCTGGCGGACATCTGCCTCTGCGCCCCGGCCCGCGAGGCCTATCTGGTGCAGGAGCTGCACCTGCCGCTGTACCATGCCCTCTGCGCCCGGATCGAGGAGGCGCTGTATGGCTAGCGGAGAATCCTCCGCCATCAGGCATGTGGCGATCATCATGGACGGCAACCGTCGCTGGGCGGAACGGCGTGGCCTGCCGACACTGGCTGGACACGAGGCCGGGGCTGAGGCGGTGCGCCGCACGCTCCGGGCCTGCCGTGAACATGGCATCCGACACCTGACCCTGTATGCCTTCAGCATGGAGAACTGGCAGCGGCCCAAGGCCGAAGTGACCGGTCTTATGCGGCTGCTGCGCGATTTCCTGGGAAAGAATCTCCCCCAGCTCATGGAAGAGGACATTCGGCTGCGCGTCATCGGCCGCCTTGCCCTGCTGCCCTTGGCAACCCGCAAGGTGGTTGCGCATGCCCTGCGCCAGACGGCAGGAAACACGTCGGGTGAGCTGATCTTGGCCCTCAGCTACGGAGGTCGGGCGGAGATCGTCGATGCGGCCCGGCAACTGGCCGAGGACGCCCGGTCGGGGAAAATCCAGCCATCGGACATTGACGAGACGATGTTCGCCCACCATCTGTATGCCCCCGACGTCCCGGATCCGGACCTGCTGATCCGCACCAGCGGCGAGTTCCGCCTGAGCAATTTCCTGCTCTGGCAGGTGTCCTATGCCGAGATGGTGGTGACGGACACCCTGTGGCCGGACTTCTCGGCGGAAGACCTGGCGGCTGCGATCGGGGAATATCGCCAACGCCAACGCCGTTTTGGAGGCCGCTGATGCTGAAGTACCGCCTGCCCAGTGCCGTGGTGCTGGCCGGAGCCATCGTGCTGATCCTGGCCGACAAGGGAGGCTGGGGACGCTTGGCCTTCCTGCTCCTCGGCATGGCGGTCAGCGCCCTGGCGATGGCCGAGGCCATGGAGCTGATCTGCCCGGGTCGGCCCCGGTCCTGGCGGATCATCGGAGCCACCTTGGCCCTGATGGGCTTTGCCTTGCCCCTGGTCATCGGCCCCCTCCTCGACCGCTTCTTCCCCCATTGGCATCCCGCCGCCAACATCCGGACATGGGTGGTGCTGATCGGGGCTTGGCTGCTGGCCGGCTTGGGCATCGCCTGGGGAGGAATCATGGTGGCGGCGGATCGGCGCGAGGCCGCGCGCTCGGCCATGGCCATGGCGGCGGCCTTCGTCCTGGTCTTCCTGCCCCTCCACTGCCTGACCTTCGTCTACCTGCACATGGGCTATGGCCCGGCGGCGCTGCTCTTCCTCCTGGCGGCCACCAAGGCCGGCGACATCGGCGGCTATGTGGCGGGGATGCTGACCGCACGGCTGCTGCCGGGCGGCAACCACAAGATGACCCCCCGGCTGAGTCCGAAGAAGTCCTGGGAGGGCTTTGCGGGCGGTCTCGCCTTGAGCATCCTGACGGCCTGGCTGCTGCGGGGATTGCTGCCGGGCAACTTGGCGGCGATTCCGGCCCTGGCGGCAGTCCTGGGCGCCCTGTTCTATCTCGGTGGCCTGCTCGGTGACCTGAGCGTCTCGGCGCTGAAGCGGGCGGCTGAGGTGAAGGATTCCGGCAATCTCGTCCCCGGCATGGGTGGCGTCCTCGACGTGGTCGACAGCCTGCTCCTCAACGCCCCGCTCGGCCTGCTCCTGCTCCTCCTCAACGGCCTGTACTGAGATCTGCGTCCGCCGACCGGGAAAGGCGTGCCCGACAGCGGATCGACAAAAGGGATGGATCGGCACATGAAACGTCCTGACGATGGGCTCAAGCTGAACCTTGGCTGTGGTCAGTTCCGGAAGGAAGGATATGTCAACCTTGACGTGTCTCCCCTGTGTTCGCCGGACGTCCTCCATGACCTCAATCGGTTGCCCTATCCCTTTCCGGCGGGGCATTTCGCCCTGATCGAGGCGGATCATGTCCTTGAACACCTGGATGATCCGTTCCTGGTGATGGGAGAGCTGCACCGCATCCTCAAGCCGGAGGGCAGGCTGGCGGTCAGGGTGCCGCACTTCTCCCGGGCGATGTCCCATGCCCAACACCGGCATGGATTCGACGTGACCTTTCCGCGGTATTTCGATCCCGGCTTTCCGGGCGGCTACACGGGGGTGCCATTCACCTGCACGCGAAGCCGGCTGCATTGGTTCGCGCAAAGGACGCTGATGCGGGCCATCCTCCCCGCGTCCCTCTATTGGGCGCTACTGGCGATGGGTTGGCTGATCGACCTGCCCGCCAACCTCTGCCCGATGCTTTGCTCGCGGCTCTGGTGCTATTGGGTCGGAGGCTTCTACGAGGTGGAATTCGAATTTGCCAAGCCGCGCGACTGACAGGCCAGCAAGGCCCAGAGGAACAGGCGTTCGTTGGCGGTGCCGGCGCGATGCGCGGCCAGGCGGGCGGTGGCGGCGCACCCATTCATGCCGGTCGGCACCCCTCCGGCGAGGGGGTCGATCCTGCCTTCCCGGATCCATGCCCCGACCGGCACACCGAACCCCTTCTTGGCGCGGGTGGCGATGCCCGGCGGCAGCAGCGGCGCCATCGCCTTCTTGAGGATGAACTTGGTCGTGCTTCCCCGCAGCTTGAACTGCGCCGGGAGGCGACGGGCAAAATCGACCAGGTCCATGTCGAGAAAGGGACAGCGCACCTCGAGGGAATTGAGCATCGAGGCCCGGTCAACCTTGGCCAGGATGTTGTCCTGGAGATAGAACCGGGTGTAGAACTCAAGGGTCCGGTCGATCCACCCCCCGGTAGCCGAACGCCAGGCGGCAATGGCCTCGGAATAGAGATCCTCCCAGGAGACGCGCCGTCCGAAGAGGTCGGCGATGTCCTCCGGATCGAGTGGCGCGAGCCAGACGGGATTCATGGCGGCAACCGGCCCGGCCATCCCCTTCAGGAAGCGCCTGACCTTGAAGTCCAGGCTCATGTTGCGGTGGGAGACGGGCAGCCGTTCGGCCAGGCTGCGGATGAAGGGGCGGATCGCCTCCGGCACCAGTCGGCGATACCACCTGGCCATGGCCAGCGCCCGGAAAGGATCGTAGCCCGCGAACAGCTCGTCGCCGCCGTCGCCGCCCAGGGCCACGGTGACATGGTTGCGGGTCTCCTGGCAGAGTAGGAAGGTGGGCAGGATGGAGGGGTCGGCCAGGGGTTCGATGCGCGTCAGGACGGTGGCGACAAGCTCCGCCGCCGCGTCAAGGGACAGGATGCGGGCATGATGGTGGGCACCGACATGCCGGGCAACGGTCGCCGCTGGATCGCGTTCATCGAAGGAAGGATCGTCGAAGCCGACCGCAAACGTGCGCAGGGGGTTCGTGGCGTGGCGTGCGGCAAAAGCCGCGATGGACGAGGAATCGATGCCACCGCTGAGCAGCACGCCGAGCGGGACATCGGCGATCATGCGGCGCCTCACGGCCTGGTCCAGGAGATGCCGCAGTTCCTCGGCCCAGTCCTCGCCCGCACGCCTTGGCCAGCGCTCGAAGGGCTCGATGCGGAATTCCCAATAACGGGCGATGTTGAGGCGGCCGGAGGCCAGGTCGTAGGTGGCCGAGCATCCCCCGGGAAGCTGGCAGATTCCGGCCTGGATGGTGCGGGGCGCCGGAATGAACCCGTACGCGAAGTACTTCATCAGGCTGTCAGGGTCGGTGATGGACGGCACGGCGGGATGGCGCGCCAGGGCGGCAAGCTCGGAGGCAAAGGCGAAAAAACCATCCCGGCAATGGTAGTGAAGCGGCTTCTTGCCAAAGCGGTCGCGGCTCAGGAAAAGGTGGTTGGCATCGCGGTCATGGAGCGCGAAGGCCCACATGCCGTTCAGCCGCAACGGCAGCCCGCTTCCCCATTCCCGGTAGCCATGCAACAGCACCTCAGTGTCGGAATGGTCGCTGCGGAAGCGGTGTCCCTTGCCTTCCAGCTCCCGGCGCAATTCGCGGAAGTTGTAGATCTCGCCGTTGAAGACCACCGTCAAGGCCCCGTCCGCCGTCGACATCGGCTGGGCTCCCCCATCCAAGTCGATGACGGCCAGGCGCCGATGTCCCAGCCACAACCCGGCGGACGGGCCATGCCAGATGCCGTCGCCATCCGGTCCGCGGTGCGCCATGGCCTCGGTCATCGCCTCAATGTCGGGGCGCTCCCCCTTGCCCGCGAACCCGGCGATGCCGCACATGGTTTAGCCCTTGCCTGCGGGCAAGATCCCCGGAGCGGGCGTCTCGGTGCGGACCGCATAGGAGGGCTTGTCCTGGGATTCGTAGTAGGTGCGCATGAGCAGCTCGGCGATGACGCCCATGAGAACGGCCATGAAGCCCATCAGGGCGAGCATGACCACGAGCAGGGGCAGCGGGGTCTCAACAAACGACTTTCCTCCCCAAAACTTGAAGTAGACCATGGCCACGAAGCCCCCCATGGAGGCCAGGAAGAAGAACAGGCTGGCATGGCCGAAGAAGTAGATGGGCTTTTGCGAGTAGTCGACCAGGAACTTCACCACCAGCAGGTCGAGCAGGACCTTGAACGTGCGCTCCAGCCCGTATTTCGAGCGCCCCGCCGTCCGGGGGTGATGCGTCACCGGCAGCTCGGCGATGCGCGCCCCCTGCCAGCGCGCGTAGATCGGGATGAAGCGGTGCATCTCGCCATAGAGCTTGATGCCCTTGATGACGTCGCGGCGATAGGCCTTGAGCGTGCAGCCGTAGTCGTGGAGGCGTACCCCCGAGACCCAGGAGATCAGCCGGTTGGCGAGCCAGCTCGGCAGCTTCCTGGTGAAGGCCCTGTCGCGGCGCCGTTGCCGCCAGCCAGAGCAGACGTCATGGCCCTCCTCGAGCTTGGCCAGCAGGCGGGGAATGTCCGCCGGATCGTTCTGCAGGTCGCCGTCCATGAGCACCAGCACCTCGCCCTCGGCGCGGTCGATGCCGGCCATCAGGGCGGCGGTCTGTCCGTAGTTGCGCCGCAGATGGACAATGCGGCACCGGGGATTGGCCGCGGCCAGTTCATCGAGCAGGTCGCCGGTGCCATCGGTCGAGCCGTCGTCGACCAGGATCACCTCCCGCAGGTCGACGGCCCGTTGCCAATCGCCGTTCAGAGCCTGGGCCAGCGGCGCGACATTGTCGCGCTCATTGAACAGGGGAATGATCAGCGAGAGGTTCATCGGCCATCCGGGCATATGGATTGGGCGAAAGATAGCTCCCCGGCGGGCGCATGCAATGGCCCGCTTGGCGGCCCTTACAACCGGCAGGTCAGGATGGCCAGGCTGAGGACCTGCTGGACGACGACGATGGCCATGGCCAACCAATGCCCATGCGGGACGTTGCGCAGTGAACCGAAGGCGAGCAGGGCGATGGCCGGGAATGAGCACAAGGCATAGCGCCCTTGGGGCTGGTAGTCGACCAGGGCCGAGTTCATGAAGGCCATGAGACCGCACAACAGGAACAGGGGAAAAGCGCAGAGGAAGATGGCGCGTCCTCTGGCCCGCGTGATGCTGGAGAGGAGGCGGAGGAGGGCATGGGCCGCCTGCCTGGATGTCGTGGCCGGGATTTTGGAGAGGATGGTGGCATGTCGCGCCATCCTTCGCCCAACCACGGCATGACGCATTGCCAGGAGTGCCGCTCCCGCCGTGGCGGGAAGAAGATAGTAGGGCATGGGCAGAATCTTGACCGACCAGCCGAAGGCCCCGACATAGCTGGCCAGGAAATGGCGCAGCCACGTCGTCCATCCCTGGGATTGCAGGACGAAAAATGGATTCTGGAAGTTGAAGGCGTTGCTGGCCATATACCAGGCCGCAGGCAGCGCATCAGCCATGGCCAGGCGAGCGGCATGGGCCGTGCGCATCCCGAAAATGTCGCCATGGAATTCATGCCAGTTGCGGATGAACCAGGGTGAGGCGATGGCCAGGCCGAGGGTTGCGGCCAACCCCAACGGCGTCAGCGCCCGGCGATCTTTGGCGATCCATGCGGTGCCCCAGTAGGCCAGCACCATGAGCGCCGGATAGGCGTGATATTTGGAGAGCAGGACCAAGCCGACGGCCAGGCCGAGGCAAATAGCCTTGGGCCAAGTGAACCTGAACGTCTCAATCCACACGCAGCTTAGGATCAAACATGCGACCGCCGTCACCGCCAGGATGTCGTCATTGCCATAGGCCCCGATATAGGTCATCTGCGGCCAGAGCGTGACGCACAGGCCGGCGCAGGAGGCCAAGGCCAATCGCCGGGGCCACAGCAGACGCCCGGCCAGGAAGGTGGCCAGGGCCGCCAAGGCCAGCATGACATGGTTGAACAGCCGCAGGGTGTCGAGATTGTCCGCCTCGCCGACCCGGGAGAGGAATCCCCCCAGCAGATGGGACAGTTGCGGCGAGAACAGGTAGGGCTGGCGAATCTCGTAGAATCGCCCCGGCTCCGGCATGCCCAGGGCGTCGAGATCCCCATAGAGAGGCTGCAGGTCCGGAAAGGAGAGCAGGTGCATCGAGAACTCCGGCGTCTCCCGGAAGCGCGGCAACCGCCCGTGGAGGTGCACAAACACACGGGTCTTGATGTGCTCGTATTCGTCCGGTGCGGCATTGAACGGAATATGGCTTGACCAGAGAAAAGCCGTGACCAGGGCATGCAGCACGACCAAAAGAGCGCACCCTTGGATCAGCCATGGATTCCTGGCGACAGGAGGCGACATGAGAAAATCCGTTGATGATGTGCTTGGTCATCGCCCGCCCCCGGTGTGCAAGGCGCCGCCAGGCGGTTTTCCTGCTCAGGCGAAGACGCAGAGGACGGTGATGTTGTCCTCGCCGCCACCGCGCAGGGAGGCGTAGAGCAGGTTCTTGACGGCCTCGTAGGGATTGGTGGCGTCGTAGAGGATGGTCTCGATTTCGATGTCCTCGACGTGGGTGGACAGGCCGTCGGAGCAGAGCACGTAGCGGTCGCGCGGACGGCGCTCGAAGATGTTGACTTCGAGGTCGACGGTGGCGGTCGGGCCGACCGAGCGCGAGATGATGTGGGCGAAGGGGTGGTTGCGGGCCTCGGCCGGGCTGATGATCTTCTTGCGGATCAGCTCGCCGACAAAGCTGTGGTCCTGGGTCAGCCGCTTGATCACCCCGTTGCGCAGCCGGTAGCAGCGGCTGTCGCCCGCATGCGCCACCAGCAGGTGGTCGATGGTGAAGACGCCGGCGACCAGCGTCGTGCCCATTGGATGCTGGATGTTGTATTCCCGGTTGAGCGAGAAGATCGCGTCATTGGCCTGCTGGACGGACTCGTGCAGGAAGCTGGCCAGCCGGGGCTTGGCGGTGACCTCGTACATTCGCTGCCGGCGCCAGTCGGTGAGGATGCGACGCATGCACAGGGCGCTGGCGACGTCGCCGCACTCGTGCCCGCCGATCCCGTCCGCCACCGCCACCAGGGTGCTGGGGTGGGATTCCTCCGCCCAGTACATGTAGCTGTCTTCGTTGCAGTCGCGGATCAGCCCGATGTGACTGTCGGCGACGACATCGTAGGGCCCGATTGCCTGGTCGTCGCCCTTCGCGTGCCGTTTCCGGGATGAGGTCATGGCTTTCCTTGCGGGCCTCCGGACCCGAATTGTTCAGGCCGGTGCGATGAACGCCGGACCCGGCCTGGCGTCACAAGCCGACGCGAACCATTACCATAGCGTTTCCCCGCCCGCAATGCAAAGGCTACCGGGCTGGCAGGAAATAGGCCTTGCCGGGCTCCACGAAGCGGGCCCAGTCGTGGATGCCGCTCCCCGGCAGGGCAATGGTGACCTGGGAATCGGCGCGCAGCTGGCTGAAGATGGCGGAGAAGCTGAAGGGTGGCTGGTACTGGACCACCTGATGGTCCTCCCCCACCCCGGAAAGCTCCACTGCCAGGGCCAGGGCGTCCTCGAAGAAGCCCAGGTCGTCGACCAGCCCGTGTGCTTGGGCGTCGCGTCCTGAGAGGATCCGCCCATCCCCCAGCTCGGTGTCGCGGATGTCCGCCTCCTCCAGCTCGGGACGCCCGGCGGCGACAATGCGGACAAACTCGTCGTAGACCGCCTTGATGTGGGCGTCCATGAACTGGCGCTCGACTTCGGTCCGGGGCCGGGAGCCGCTGAGCATGTCCTTCATCGGCCCGGACTTGTAGGTCTCGGCCTGGAGCCCGATTTTGTCCAGGAGCTGGTGGTAGTTGAAGGTCTGGGCGATGACGCCAATGCTGCCGGTGACGGTCATGCGGTGGGCGACGATGCGATCGGCGGCAACGGCGACATAGAGGCCGCCACTGGCCGCGACCGACTCCATCAGGGCGACAACGACCTTGCCATGGTCCTGGCGGGCCTGGCGGACATGGTGGTGGATCAGGTCGGAGGCGGTGACTTCGCCGCCCGGCGAGTCGATGCACAGGACGATGGCCTTGACGGCATCGTCCTCGGCGGCCTGGTCGAGTTGTTCGCAGATCGTCCTGGCCGAGGCGACCTGCGACCAGGAATCGCCCTGGGACAGGATGATGCCGCGCACGTCGATCAGGGCGATTTTTTCCGGCGCAAAGGGATTGCCCGAGTACAGGTGCTCCTGGTGGCGGGCCATGGCTGAGCCGAATCCGCCCTGCTGCAAGGCGGCGACCAGGCCGATGCCGAGAACGCCGACGAGAGCCAGTCCCCCCAACAGCACCAGGCAGGCGAGGACGGCGACCGTGGTCATGAGGCAACCGCCGAAACGACCCTTGCGGGGAGGCGAGGTTGGGCCCGGCGGCGGCGGCGGCGGCGGATACGAGGGCGCGGGGCTGGCGGGCGGCGGCTCGAAGGGATCGGTCGGCTGATCCATGGGGTTTTCTCCGGAGCAGGGTGGCCATTGGGTGGATTGCGGTGGTAAGGTACCCCCGGAAGGCCCATTCGGAAAGCCCCCAGGGAGGAACCGCCCATGCATGCCGTCCGCGAGCCCGCCGTGGCCGGGCAGTTCTATCCGGAATCTCCCGTGCGGCTGCGGGCCGAGGTCGAGTCCCTGCTGGCTCGGGAAACGCTCGGCTCCGCCCCATCCGCCCGGATCCGGGCGATGATCGTGCCGCATGCGGGCTACACCTATTCGGGGGCAACCACGGCCCGGACCATGGTTTTGGCGCGGCAGGGCCGTTACCGGCGGGCGCTGATCATGGCCCCCGCCCATCGCCTGGCCCTCGACGGCCTGGCCGTCACCAATGCCGCCGCCTACCGTACCCCGCTCGGGGATGCCTTCCTCGATCAGGAGGCCCAGGATGGCCTGCTGGCCCGGGGTGACGCCGGTCTGCGCCTGCTGCCCCGGGCCCATCTCGGGGAACACGCCCTAGAGGTCCAGCTGCCCTTCCTCCAGGTGCTCTTTCCGGAGCTGCCCATCGTCCCGTTGATCTGCGGACGGTTGGATGATGCCGCCCTGGCCAGCCTGGCCCGGAGCCTGGCGACGCTCTGGACCCCGGAAACCCTCTGGGTGATCAGCTCCGACTTCACCCACTACGGCGCATCCTTTGGCTATCTGCCGTTCACCGACGACGTCTGCGGCAACCTTGAGCGCCTCGACCGGGGCGCGATCGACCGCATTCTCGCCCTGGACGGGCCGGGATTTTCCCGTCAGGTCGCCAAGACCGGCGCGACCATCTGTGGCCGGGAGCCGATCCGTTTGCTACTGGCGGTTGCCGCCGCCGCTCCCGTCCCGCCCGCCACCCGCCTCGTCGACTACATCACCTCCGGACACCTCACCGGCGACTGGCACCATTGCGTCAGCTACGCCGGCCTTGTCTTCGCCGAGCAGGCCGTGGCATCGTGATGGCTCGACATGGCCATGTATATGGCCTATATTGTGGCCATAAAAGGAGAGCACCCATGATTCATGCCAACGTTGCCGAGCTGAAAAACCATTTGAGCGAATTCTTGCTGAAGGTGGAATCCGGACAAAGCATCGAGATTTGCCGACGGAATATCCCGATGGCGATCATGATGCCCATCGGTGATCGCCAGTCGGCAAACGTGACCGTCCTCGGCTGTGGGCGGGATACGGTCCGGATAGAATGTGACTTGACCGCACCTGCCTTGGATCAGGATCACTGGGCGATGCTGGAGTCATGAGGCATGAAGGTTTTGCTTGACACGTGCGCGCTGATTTGGGCGGTGGCGAGGCCGGAGCTGCTTCCGGAAGGCGTCAGCCAAATGCTCCAGCGCACGGACAGCATGATCTTTTTCTCGCCGATCAGCTGCGCCGAGGTGGCCTGCCTGAGCGAGCGCGGCAAGATCGTCCTGGATCGCCATTGGAGACTCTGGTTCAACCACTTCACCGTGCTTAATGGGTGGCGTGGTGTTGACATCGGCGTTGACATCATCCAGGAGGCCTACTCCTTGCCGGGCAATTTCCATCAGGATCCGGCGGACCGGATCATCGTTGCGACGGCCAGGCTTCATGATCTGCATCTTGCCACCGGCGATCGGAAAATCCTGGACTATCCGCATGTGAAGACCATTCCAGGCATCAGATAGGTTGCGTTGAATCATTCGGGAGCGCGCGTCATGGCCAGCGAGCCGGCCCATCAGGGCTTTTTCATCACCTTCGAGGGGCCGGAAGGCGCCGGGAAGACGACCCAGATCGTCCGCCTGGCGGCCTGGCTGACG
>CAZBDL010000025.1:0-15611 GCA_964490525.1 uncultured Victivallales bacterium
ATGGTCGCCTCGGTGCCGGAGTTGAGCAGGCGTGCCTGTTCCGCGCCCGGAAATCCCGCGCAGAGCTGTTCCGCCAGTTCCGCCTCGCGGCGATGACAGGTGCCGAAGGACAGCCCGTCGCGGGCGGCGGCGGCGACTGCCTCGACTACTTCCGGATGGGCATGACCGAGGATCAAGGCGCCCCAGCCGCAGCACAGGTCGAGCAGCCGATGGCCGTCCGCATCCAACAGCCACGGCCCCTGACCCCGCTGGACGAACAGGGGCGGCTCGCCGACGGCGCGGCAGGAGCGAACGGGACTGTTGACCCCGCCCGGCAGCCAGCGGCGGGCGGTTGCGGCCAGATCGGCGGCATGGGGCAGGCGATCACCGGGCATGGTCGAGCAGCTCCCGATAGCGGTCGGCCCAGTAGGCAATGATGATGTCGGCACCGGCACGGGACATGGCCACCAGGGTCTCGCGGATCAGGTCCGGAAGGCGGCCGAGCCCCTTCTCGGCGAGGGCGGCGAGCATGGCATACTCGCCTCCGACCTGATAGGCGGCCAGCGGCAGGTCGGTGGTGGCGCGTAGCCGGCACAGCACATCAAGATAGGGCAGCGCCGGCTTGACCATCAGGATGTCCGCCCCCTCCGCCTCGTCCAGCCGTCCCTCGCGCAGAGCCGCCCCGAGATTCCCGGGCGAGGCCTGGCAGGTGCTGCGGTCGGTGCCCGAGGCCGGGCAGGAATCCATCGCTGCTCGGAACGGACCGTACAGCGCCGAGGCGAACTTGACGGCGTAGCTCATCACCAGCACCCCGGAATGGCCTTCGGTATCGAGCCGGGTCCGCAGGGCGGCGACCTGGCCGTCCATCATGGCGCTGGGGGCGACGACATGAGCCCCCGCCCTGGCATGGGCCGCCGCCATCTGCGCCAGCAGCGGCAGGGTGGCATCGTTGTCGATGTCGTTGCCCTTGGCGATGCCGCAGCCGCCATGACGGGTGTAGGGGCAGAGGCAGATGTCGGTGAAGAGCAGCAGCCCGGGATGACGTTCGCGAACCAGGCACAGCGTCTGCAGCACCGGATTGTCGGGGTGGACGGAAAAGCTGCCAGCCTCGTCCTTGCCCTTATCGGGAGCCGCCCCGAACAGGAGGATGCCGCCGATGCCCTGCGCGACCGCCGGATCGAGGATCTCGGCAAGCCGGTCCGGGCTGACGCGGAGCATCCCCGGTAGTTCGGGAACTGGCTGGCGGATGTCTCTGCCGGCCGCCAGGAAGACCGGCCAGAGCAATCGTTCCGGGGCAGGCAACGGCAGGTCGAGCATCCGTCGCAGCGCCGGATGGGTCCGCAGGCGCCGCAGCCGCACCGCCGGGAATTGTCCGCTGTGGCCGGCGGGAGAACGGGGGTTGTCGATCGGATTCATGCTGTCGTTTCCTCGATCAATGGCATCACGATCAGCTCCTGGGAACGTCGGGCTCCAGCTGGGCTGGCGTATCCAGGAGCCACTGGTTCACATAGTGGTTGGCGAGGGCATCGACCATGGCTTCGACGGTGGCATGGCCGGGCTGGACGACGCATCCGGATCCGAGGCCGGACGAGGTTAATGCCTGCCGCGTCGGATGGCCGATGACCGCCACCACCTTGTCCCGCAAGGAGTTCTTGCCATAGGCCTCGTGGAAGCGGCGGGCGGCGGAGTCGCTGGCGAAGAGGACGGCGTCAAAGCGGGGTAGCGGCGGGGTCTGGCGGGGCGGGCGGTTGCGGTAGAGGATGGCATCGTTGACCTGGGCTCCGGCTTCGGAGAGGAAGGTGGACAAGGACTGGTCGGCGAGCTCGGAGCGCAGGCGCAGGATGTGTTCTCCGGCCTTGATCCTGCCGGCGATGCCGTCGGTGAGCCCGGCGACGCCGTAGGGCGGGGCGGCAACCAGGTCGGCGAAGATGCCGGCCTCGGCCAGGGCGGCGGCGGTGGCCGGCCCGCAGGCGAGGATCCTGGGCAGGCGGCGCAGGTCGATCCGGGCCTCGGCCAGCAGGGCCAGGAGAATCTCGGCGGCGGCCGGGGACCCAAGCGCCACCCAATCGTATTCGGCGATTTGGGCGAGGACAGCGCGGGCATGCGGCTCGGGTTCGAGCTCGAGCAAGGGCAGGGATAGGGGTACGCCATCACGGTCGCGGATGGCATGGGCGGCACGGTCGGCCAGCACCCGGCTGCAGGTGACCAACACGCGGCGGCCGACGAGTGGACCGTGATGTGCCCATGGCTGGCCGGCGGCCACCTCCCCCAACAGGATCATCCCTGGCAGGGGATGCCCATCCTCGGGGATCGGCGGCAGGGGCAGGTCGGCGAGCTTGCCTAGGGGAGCTTGGAGGACGGCCTGGTCGTCAGTGCCAGCTGCCAGCACCATGGCCGCGGGCGTGGTCGACGGCCACCCGCGGGCCAGGTGGTCGGCGACCAGCTCCCCGAGCCCGGACGAGCCCATGAAGACGGCTGTGCTGGGCCGGATCCGCTCCTCCTCGGACAGGGGGTGATAGGGACACGACGATTCTGCCTGCCGGGGCGTATAGGCCAGGAACGTCCGGCTACGGCCGCGACGGGTCAGTAGCAGGCCGGTGCCCGTGGTCGCGGCCAGCAGGCTGCTGACCCCGGGCAGGACGCGGTAGGGCAGCCCCAGGCTGTCGAGATGGCTCGTTTCTTCCGCGAGCCGGCCGAAGATGCCGGGATCGCCGCCCTTGAGCCGGACGACCCGCCGCCCTTTGCGGAGCAGGTCGGCGACGAGCTCGTTGATGGCGGACTGGGCCAGGTGCGGCTCCCCGTCCCGCTTGCCGACATCGATGACAAGTGTTCGGGGACGGATCCGTCCATGATACGCACCAGGTGGCACCAGGGCATCGACCAGGCAGACGTCCGCCTTGCCCAAGGCTTCGGCGACACCACAGGTGAGATGTTCCGGCCCACCGGGCCCTGCTCCGGCCAGCACGGCCGTCGAGAGGAAACAGGACCGCAGTCGTTGCCAGCGCTGGTCGCCAAGGCGGAAGGTCAAGGCCAGCACCCCTTGTCCCTCTGGGGTTGGCATGTCCTCTGGAGAAAGCCACTCGCCGATCCGGTCGGCAAGCCCCAGCCGGGACAGCCCGGCGGCGGCTAGGATCAGCAGGTCGAAACGGCCCTCGTCAAGCTGGCGCAGCCGGTCGTCGACGTTGCCGCGCACCGGCGCCAATTCGGCATCCGGGAACCGCTGTCGGCAATAGGCCATGCGCCGGTCGGAGCTCACCCCGATCCGGCGCGGCAGATGCCCGGCCTCGCCGGTGCGCCAGACCAGGGCATCGCGGGCGTCCTCCCGCCAGGGAAGCCACCACCAGTCCAGGCCCGCTGGCGGCGGCAACGGCAAATCCTTGGCGCAATGCAGGGCGGCGTCGAGCTTGCCCGCCAACACCGCCGCATCCAGGTCGCGGGTGAAGAAGTCCGGCGGGCTGTCGCGTAGATCGGCCTGCCGATCCCGGTCCCCGGGCGAGGAGAATTCGACCAAGTCCATTCGTAGCGCCGGGAAAGCCTCCCCCAGGTGCCCCGCCACCAGTTCCGCCTGCCGACGGGCCAGGCTACTCGCCCGGATGCCGATCCGCCAGGGCGGACATGAATTGGGCGTATCGTTCATCGAGGTCTCCTTCGGAAAAAGGCTGGGCGGCCATGCGTCTGGCCTCATCCCCGGGCGCCAGGTCAGTCAGGTCGAGCAACCTTCCGCGGTAGCCATGCGTCTCCAGCTCCGGGTCGGCATTGCGCGGCATGCCCAGGTCAATCACCAATTGCACCGGGGAGGCGGCCAGCATGGCGCCCTCCCGGGCCGACAGCAGCGGCCGGGGACTACGCGTTGCCAGCACCAGTGTGCGTGTGCTGGCCAGCCGCAGCGGCAGGTCCGTCAGTGGCCCGACCGTCGCCCCGGACACGGGCTGTGGCGGTTGGCGATGGTAGAGCCAGTGGAAGGAATAGCCTGCCGCCGCCAGCTGCCGGGCCACCTTACGTCCGAGATATCCGGTCCCGCACAGGGTCAGACCTCGCCGTCCTGCTGTCCGGCCCATCGTCCGCCAGATGCAGGCCAGGACCCGATCCTCGACTTCCAGCGGGGCGTGCCTGCCTTGGGCGCGACGGTGCCCCAGCCGCACCAGCGGCAGGAGTTGTCGCAGCCACAGATCCATGCCCAGCCCGGCCCGGCCCCGCTTTTTGGCCTCGGCGAATGCGCCCTTGACCTGTCCTTCGATATGCCGCTCGCCATGGTTCCGGGCGTGACGCCCCAGCGCGACCAGGGCCGAATGCAGGAAGGCCTCGCGGCCTCGCAGCAGACGCATCTCATGGTCCGCCAGGTTTTCCAGGCCCAGCGCCAGCCTGGCCATGGCCAGGGTCGGCCCATCGGCAACCGCCAACGCCAGCAACTCGATCCGGTCGCAGGTGACCAGCAGGACGAACTCATGGATGCCCAGGATGCACGACAGCCGATCCTCGACTGCGGCCAGGCCCGCCTGGAACACCGGCAGCCGCCCCCGCCGCCCGTCGTCTAGCAGGAAGGCGTCTGTCCCGATGACTATTGGCTCGGGCCCGGTCAGCCACGATCGTTCGCGGCGAAGCCGATCCCGCAGCATCCGGCTACGACGGCAGGCGCTGCCGCCGCTGCCCACGGCCACGGTCATGCCCTCATGCGAAAAGCTTGCCGGGGTGATGAAGTCCCCTTCTGTCCATCCCGCATCCACGGCGCAACCAAGGATGCCACGCTGTCGGGCAAACCCCAGGATCTGCCGGTTTAGCTCCGGGCGATCCGTGGCGGCGAACACCAGGGCCTTCCCGATCAGATCTCGCCTGCGAAACGGACGCCGGACACAGCGAACCGCCAGCCCATCCGCCTCTTTCCGGATGTCCGGGGCGACCAGGGTGACCTTCGCTCCTGCCTCCACCAAGCCTTGCGCCTTGCGGAGCGCCACCTTGCCGCCGCCCACCACCAGGCACCGGCGACCTGATACCAGCAGATTCACGGGATAGGTCTTGCTCCACCGGCTGTCCACTGGTCGCCCCTTTGACAAATCCACCATGTTGGATTGAGGTATGCTGTGACTGGACCTTGACATCCTATGAAAAACCCAATAGATTGTTTACAAGAGCTATAAACATAATGTCCTTTCCTTCTCGTGCCATCATCGGAGATTAAAAATGACCAAGGTAGAGGGTGAAGTGCGCATCGCGGCCCTCCTCCCGCGGTTGGCGGGTCTGTTGACGGGGGCGGCGTTGCGCGAGGTGCTGTCGGCCTTTTCTGGCAAGGCGGCGCTGGCGACCAGCCTGGGGGCCGAGGATCAGGTGCTGGTCGACCTGCTGCATCGGGAAGGCTTGTCGTTGCCCATCTTCACACTCGACACCGGACGGTTGTTCCCGGAGACCCACGACCTGCTGGCGCGGACGGAGGAGCGGTACGGATGCCAGATCCAGGTGTTCCTGCCAGAGGCGGCTGAGGTCGAGGCGATGGTGGCCGACGGCGGCGTCAATCTGTTCCGGCGCGACATCGCCTCGCGGCGGCGCTGCTGCGAAGTTCGCAAGCTCCGGCCGCTGGCCCGGGCACTGGCGGGACAGGACCTGTGGGTGTGCGGCCTGCGCCGCGAACAGTCGGTGACCCGTCAGCAGCTCCAGGCCCTGGAATGGGACGGCGCCAACGGCCTGGTCAAGTTCAACCCCCTGCATGACTGGACCGAGGCACAGGTATGGGACCACATCCGGCGGCATGACGTTCCGTACAACCCCCTTCACGACAAGGGGTTTCCAAGCATCGGCTGCGCTTGCTGCACCCGGGCGACGGCCACGGGCGAGGATCCGCGGGCCGGACGTTGGTGGTGGGAGCTCCCTGAGCATCGCGAGTGCGGCCTGCACTGGGTCGATGGCAAGCTGGTCCGGGAATCCCCTGGCCATGAGTGAGGCGGCGTCCAGCCATTTCGAGGCCGATCATCGGGCGCTGGCCGTGGCGCTGGGCGAGTATCTTGGCGGACGTCTCTCGGCGGCCGAGCTCAAGCCCCTCGTCGCCCGGCATGGCATCTACGGCCAGCGTGACGGGCGCTTCATGCTCCGCATCCGCGCCTGCGTCGGCGACCTCTCGGTTCGAGAACTTCGTGCTTTGGCCGCCCTGATGGATGCGCATGAGATTGCCTTGGCCCACTTGACCACCCGCCAGGATGTGCAACTCCATGGGGTGAAAGGGGAAAGGTTGGTCGAACTTTTTGCCGCCTGCGCCCGGGACGGGTTCCCGATGCGCGGCGGCGGCGGCAACACTTGGCGCAACATCGTCGCCCCGGCCGACAGCGGCCTGCGCCCAGACAGCGTTCTGGACGTCACCCCCCATGCCCATGCCCTGAACCGCTTCCTGCTGACCCTGGATCAAGCCTTTGTCCTGCCCCGCAAGTTCAAGGCTGGCCTCGCGGACGGTCCCGCGGCCCGGCCGATGGCGATGATGCAGGACCTCGGCCTGGTGGCGGTGGCGGCGGATCCACCCCAGTTCGAGGTGTTCCTGGCCGGAGGCATGGGACGGCAGAGCGCAGTCGGGCTGGAACTCGGTCGCCTGGTTCCCGAATCTGAAATCCTCCGCCTGGCCGCCGCCGTGGTTCAGCTTTTTCACGATCATGGCAACCGCCAGGATCGACAGCGTGCCCGTCTTCGTTTCCTGCTCCAGGACCTTGGCGAGGCCACTTTTCGGGAACGGTTCGAGGCCTGCCTTGCCGAAGTCCAGGATGTCCCGGAACTGTTTCCTGACTCTCCGGCGACTACCGCCCCGCCTTGTTTTCCCGTCATGGCACCGATGCCGGATTATGACGCGTGGCGGAAACGGGCAGTCCACCCGACGTCCGATCCGAATTTGTGGTCGGTCGAACTGCTGATTCCGCACGGCAACATCACGGTCGTCCAGCTCCATCGCCTGACGGAACTGGCCAGGGAGTTTACCGACGGCCGGATTCGCCTGTCAACCCGCCAGACGGTCTGGCTGCGGCAAGTCCACGAATCCGCCCTGCCCGACCTGCATCGCCGGCTGCTGGGCCACTTCGATGACTGGACGGGGCGTTCGTTCCGGGGTTTGATTCCCCACTGTGTCGGGACGGGCGTCTGCCCGCTCGGTTTTCTCGACTCCCCGGCCTTGGCCGAGGCCATCGGCAAGAAACTGGATTCCGCCTTTGCCGAGGCCCCCGGCCGCCAGCCCCAAGTCTTTGCGGCGCTCAGGGATGGGGTGCGCATCTCCGGTTGCGCCAATGCCTGCGGCGGCCATCCCCTTGCTGCCCTCGGCCTTCAGGGCGTTCGCCATCGGCTGCCGGACGGGACGACGGTCACCGCCTGCCAGATCTGGCTTCCCTCGCCGGATTCCCTGCTCTCCTGCCCCGAAGGCGAGCCCGTCCTTCCTGAGGCAGTGCCTGCCCGGGTCTGGGACTGGCTGAGGAAGGACGCCGTTCTCCCCGTGTCTCCATGAACTGCTGCCTTCACGCCGCGCCCAGCTTGGCGGCAATCCGCCGAAGCTGATCATCTGCCGTCAACAAGGTCGATCCTGTCCGCAGGGCCACTGCCAGGTAAAGGGCATCATAGGTTGACAGACCATGTTCTCCGGCTAAATCCATGGCGGTGTCGATGTGCTCGGATGCGGCCAGCAAATCCAGGGGCGTGCGACGCATGTCAACCCACAGTTCCTGAACCTCGTCGGCCCGAAGAAAGCCAGCCCGGCATTTTCGCTGCAGGACATGTGCCGCCTCGACCAGAATCAGCTCGGGAGCAACCAAGCCCGCATCCCCCCTCTGGACACAAGCCGCCGTTGCATCAAGCAGTGTCGGCATCGGTCCGTCATGGAGAAATAGCCGCAACCAGGCGGAGGCATCCAAGGTGTATAGCTTCACCGCCGCTCACGCGCCTCCCGAAGCTCCTGAAGGGTGTCGCCCATGGGACGATTGGCGCACCGGACCTGCCATTTGCGTGCGGCATCCATAAATCCGCCTTGGCGAATCCTGGCCTCCTTGGCCAAGACGAAGCGTACTTGCTCCTGAAGGCTGCGATGTCCCTCGCGCGCTTCGCGGGCAATCACCGTGTAGACCTCGTCCGGAACGTCACGGATAGTCAGTGTCTTCATGGTAGGTAAAATACCTTGATGTTTATATGATGTCAAGAAAATGACTGCATATTGCAGTCATCAAGGGGATCTTATGGCGAAATCCCCTATTCCCCTTTTTCTACGTCCCACGGAATTTCCTCCAGGCCGTCTGCGACGGTCGTATTCCATTCGCTCCAGTCCTCGCCGGAGACGGCCATGGCCTGGGCGGTCTCTTCCCAGGAGAGCTGGTTCGATATAGTCATCTTTGTCGTCCTTTCAGGACTTTGTTTCGTAATCGGCACTTCTGTTTCGCAGACATCCAAAGCGGCACAGGGGTGCCGCACTCCAAGGACGGCTACGCCGTCAAATGCGACGCACGAAATGCAAGATGCGGCCGAAATGCTGGCGCGACATGAGGCCGATGTCGATCTAAGGGCTTATCGGTAAATTATGCCGCAGCCCCTGCGTGAATTCCTATTCCAATCGCCTATCATTGTCAAGCACATGCCGGTAGAATTCGCGGTACTGTTCGACGACCCGGGGCCAGTTGTAGGCGCTTGCGGCGGCGAGGGAAAGTTCGCGGAAGCGGGCGCGTTCCCCAGAGTCGGCAAGCAGCCGCTCCAGGTTGACGGCGAAGGCGTCGGCATCGCCGGCCGGGGATTGCAGGCCGTTTTCACCGTGGGCGATGACGTCGCGGACGCCCGGGGCATCGGTGGTGACGACCGGCAGGCCCGCCGCCATCGCCTCGACCAGGACCATGCCGAAGGTCTCGAGCAGGGTCGGGAAGGCAAAGATGTCGGCGGAGCGATACAGCTCCACGAGCGTGTCCGAGGGAAGGTTGAAGGCGGCATCCACGGGACGCGAAGCCCCGGGCAATACCGCCGAGCTCCCGCTCGGCTTCATGGCGGTGGCATCCACATTCCCAGTCGAGGGAACCGGCTGATCCTCCAGCGTATGAACGCCCAGGCTGGTCGCTTCCGGAAAGCGGCGGGTGAAGTCCTCGTGGCCGCGGCCGACGATCAGCCAGCGGAAATCGCAGCCACGTTCCTTCAACCGCTGCGCCATGCGCGGAATCTGGTCGTAGCCCTTCTTGGGATGATGGCGGCCGACCGTCAGGAGAACCAGGGTGTCAGGGCCAACCCCGAACTTGGCCAGCTTCTCGCGGTTGGGCGGGGTTCGCTGGAACCGGGCCACGTCCACGCCGTTGGAGATGATGCGGATCTTGTCCGCCGCCACGCCCAGGTCGAGATATTCCTGGCGGACGCTTGGGGTCAGCGCCACCAACCCGTCGAAACGGGGATAAGCGTTGCGCGCCAAGGTGTCGATCGCCGGATCCAGCCGGTACCCGTATCCGATCTCGGGAACGCGCTGGATGTCCTCGCCGCAGCAGCGCAAGATGCAGGGAATCCGTTGCCGACGGAAGAAATCGACCGCATGGATCCCCAGCGGGTAGCCCATGGTCACCTGCCATAGGTCGAAGCGGTGACGGCGCTGCAACTGCCTCAGCCGGTGATGCATGTAGGCCCGTCCGATCATCGGATATCGGCCCAGCAGGCCGCAGGTCCGTGAATGGAGCCGCTCGATCGCATACGGCAAATCGGGGGTGACGGCTCCGGCCGGCGTGGTCGTCACCACGGTCGCGGCATCACCGTCCCTGGCCAACGCCGAACAGACATTATGGACGCAGATCTCCGCCCCCCCGATGACCGGGTAGAATTGCGCAATGAGATGGCCGATGTTCATGGAAAAATCATCTTTACTGTGTTGACAACCCCGGGCCGAGCAGGACGAAACACGTATGTGCCTATGGCTCATTGGGTTGCTCGATTGACGTATACCGCACGCTAAAGCGTGAACTCCAAAATTTGGAGTCCAGCCTTCTAGGCTGTGTCTGCGGGTCACAGACCTTAGCCGGTGGTTGGCAAGGCGACAGGGTGAATTCTATCCTTGACGACCCCGGCAGGGGTCACAGACATTAGCCGGGGGTTGAGGGTGCGCCAGCACCCGACACCCCCGGATACGTCATCAGAAAAGGATCGCGACCCCGGCAGGGGTCGAAGATCTGCCGAGCAGGAGCTCGGCGGTACCGGGGAGATCTGTGTCGAATAGCCTATTTCCTCCGTTTCAGCGAGCACTTGCGGATCAGAATCTCGCCCTTGAACTCGCCGTGAAGGCGATAATGGATCTTTCCGTCGGCCTCCAGAGGTTGATCCTTGTCCATGGTCCAGGACACCGGCGTCCAGGCCATCTTTTCGGCAAAGTTCTTTGGGGCGGCACGGCCCAAGATCCGACGGGTCCCGTCGCGATATTCCTGCTCGAGCTGGATCTCCACGAATCCCGACTCCAGCGTCATGCGCTTGAACTGGGCTTGCACCGTGAAGCGCGTGCCAGCCTCGACCGGTATCGCCATGAAGGTGAGGTCAAGCGGCTCGGACGTGGCGGAGTACAGCCGGAAAAAGGGACTGTCCAGGCTCTCCGGGTCGACCTCGACCAGCGCCCGCTGCGTCGTCGGATCATGGCATTCCCACGTCCACTCGGACAACGGACTTTCCAGCCCGACCCCGGCATTGGCCTGCGGCATCGCCAGCAGCTCCGTCTCCGCCCGCGGCGGCCCCAGGTGCCGGGAGATGCGGTTGGAAGCCGGGACGACATAACGCTGCTCGCCGGATTCGACCACCACCTCCGTGCGCACCAGTTGGCCGGTGTAGTGAAGCCAGGCCAGGATCGAAGCCCCCGCAGCCAGCACCAGCACCAGCAGCCAGACGACCACGCGCAGCCGTCGGTAGCCGCGTGCCGCCGCCGTCAGGGAACGGAGATCGTCGGCCGTCCTGACCGAATCGCCGGCGCTGACCGGACGGAAATCCACGATCTCCCGCAGCGGCTTGCCCGGTTTTCCGGCTTCCAGCGAGAGGAAATAGCTGGCCTCGGACGAAATTCCCGTCCGCCGCACATCCTCGCGGTAGGCGTCGATGTCGGACGGCACCTTGCGGAAGAGAACCTCTCCCTTGGCCGGATCGAACAGACAGTACGAGGCACGGATATCGTCGTCGCGGGGCTGTCCAACCGAGCCGACATTGACGATATACCGTTTCTCCGCCTCCATCTCGAAATCTTGCGGTGCCAGCCAATGCGGCTGACCGCTGTTGCCGATCACGAAGATTCCCGGCATGTGGCTATGCCCGGCAAACAGCATCGGCTCCTGGGTGCCCTGGAAGTTGGCCAGCGCCTCGTCGCGTTCGATGATGTAGTCGAAACGTCCGGGATTGATGAAATCGCCGTGCGTGAACCGACACCCCTCCCCGTGCAGTTGCAGCGGCATCGCCAGGAAAAATTCGGCCGCCTTGCGGTCGAGCACGCCCCGTGTCCAATCGATCACCTGACGGGCGCGGTCATTGAAATACTCGGCGGAAAGTTGTCCGCTCACCACCGCATCGTGGTTGCCCAGCACGAAGAAGTTCACCGCCGAGTAGACCTGCTCCAGCACCTCAGCCGGACTCGGCCCATACCCCACCAGATCGCCCAGCGCAATGATCCGGTCAACCCCGATGCTGCGCACATCGGTCAACACCGCCTTCAACGCCTGACGGTTGGCATGCACGTCGGAAAGTATCGCGTAACGCATGATCTCTGCAGGTTCCCCCTGGGTCTGGTGTTTTTCTTATAACGAAAAGGTAGGAAATGGGTATTGAAATCCCCGCAGGGAATGGCAGAAATTAGAGTTTTCAAATTGGCGATTTGATCGCGACAGGTTTCGCGCAGCACTGCGGGAGCGATCTGTGGAGTGCGGCGCCCCTGCGCCGCTTTGTTTCCCCGCAGAACGGGGGCGCGAATCAATTCGCGGACTGCGACATGCGCGGACTCCGACCGCAAATGAAAGCGGCGCAGGGGCGCCGCAGTCCAAAGACGGCTGCGCCGTCAAATACAGCCAGACACATGGTTTATGCACTTCTGCCAAACTCCAGTCCACGGGCTCACGCCCGTGGCTACAAGATGCCGCCCTCTGCGAGGGCTGATTCCTACCGATGGTTTTGCAAGAGGCTCTAAAAACCAGAGTACGGCTATTCGACGGTGATGAAAAGTTGGAATTTCCCAGGATCTATGTCGATGTCGAGAATTTCAATCCTGATGAATGATCGATTATGATATTCATTCTGCACGGCCATCCAGGGACCGCCCACTCCCTCGTCCTTCAGCAATCTCAAAACAGGTTGAATATCATGGTATTCTGCATTCTCATCGGCAAATATACGAAATGGCACATCTGTGCCGTATAAAGTAAGAATATTACGTACGAATTCCTTAAATTCAGTCTGACTTAATGATTTTCCAAGCAATTCTATTCTACCATGTTTATTAATGATTTCATCATTTCTATAAATATCAGGAAATAATCGATGACAACATTCTATAATGTTAAATCTAAATGATAAATCACGTATAAAATATCTAATTCTAGATGGCAATAATATAAAAATTTGTGTTTTTAACTTAATCTCGCCATTTTTATTGATAAAGATATCTTGCCCTCTAGGATCTCTACAATTGAACTGGCGGCTCCCATTGCATGTCGGAATTACAATATAATCCTTCGGCCTATTGACATAGTAGAAAGAGGCCCCGATGACGACCAGCAGCGATGCGGTCAGGACGAGGATTGCTGTCCGTCGGCGCTTGACGGGCTCGGGCAAGGCGTCATCTTGGGGTGGGTTGTGCGGTTCGGTCATGTGCGCCTCATCCTGGGAACGCCAAGCGTCGGCTTGGCATCTTCCCCGTCCTTCATGCCGACCAGACGGTCAGCGTTCCCAAGGATGCCTATTGGTTCCTTGGTTTTTCTTCCACCTTTCAGCCTACCAGCTCTCCCGAAACAAGCGAAGCCCGGTGCTGGGAACGCCAAGCGTCGGCTTGGCTTGGGTACAATCTGTCTCCCTGGGAACGCCAAGCGTCGGCTTGGCATCTTGCCTATCTTTCATGCCGACCAGACGGTCAGCGTTCCCATTTGCATTATTTTGCACTGCTCCATGGCCAATCTTCAATGTTGGTCACCAATCCTGCTTTCACGGGATTTTGATGAATGTATTCTACCGCATTGCGCAAATGGTTTCCATTTCGGATATGACGATCCCAATATTCACGATGCCACACCCTGGGAACGCCAAGCGTCGGCTTGGCATCTTCCCTATCCTTCATGCCGACCAGACGGTCAGCGTTCCCATGGATGCCCATTGGGTCCTCAGGGTTTCTTCCACCTTTCGTGCCGACCAGATGGTCGGCGTTCCCAGAAATACCGCGAAGATGCTCGTTGATCATTTTCCCGGTGTACCCTTTCCATGCCTGGACTATCTTGGAAAGCGAAAAGCCTTCATGGACGCGGATCAGCACATGAACATGGTTTGGCATGACCACCCATTCCATTAGGTCATAGCGTTTTCCTTCATAATGTCTCCAGTTCTCAACCACCAGTGCTGCGATCTGCGAATGTCGCAGAATGCATGAACCATGCCCGGCGTCGATCAAGGATTCGATTTTCTCGTGCCGTTGCAATTCCTGTTCTTCAGGCGGCAGAGCCTGCAATTCCAGGTTCAATCGTTCAACCACACTTTGTGGCAGGCTATCGGCCAAATGGTATGTGACCATCTGCAACAGGCCGGGAAGGTCGCGATGAGGCAGATAACCCCGGCTATACCATTCTTTTTTAGGATTTGGAATGTCCATAATTTCCCTGGGAACGCCAAGCGTCGGCTTGGCATCTTTCCTATCTTTTATGCCGACCAGACGGTCAGCGTTCCCATGGATGCCCATTGGGTCCTCAGGGTTTCTTCCACCTTTCGTGCCGACCAGATGGTCGGCGTTCCCAGAAATACCGCGAAGATGCTCGTTGATCATTTTCCCGGTGTACCCTTTCCATGCCTGGACTATCTTGGAAAGCGAAAAGCCTTCATGGACGCGGATCAGCACATGAACATGGTTTGGCATGACCACCCATTCCATTAGGTCATAGCGTTTTCCTTCATAATGTCTCCAGTTCTCAACCACCAGTGCTGCGATCTGCGAATGTCGCAGAATGCATGAACCATGCCCGGCGTCGATCAAGGATTCGATTTTCTCGTGCCGTTGCAATTCCTGTTCTTCAGGCGGCAGAGCCTGCAATTCCAGGTTCAATCGTTCAACCACACTTTGTGGCAGGCTATCGGCCAAATGGTATGTGACCATCTGCAACAGGCCGGGAAGGTCGCGATGAGGCAGATAACCCCGGCTATACCATTCTTTTTTAGGATTTGGAATGTCCATAATTTCCCTGGGAACGCCAAGCGTCGGCTTGGCATCTTTCCTATCTTTTATGCCGACCAGACGGTCAGCGTTCCCAAGGATGCCCATTGGTTCCTTGGTTTTTCTTCCACCTTTCAGCCGACCAGCTTTCCTGAAACGAGCGAAGCCCGGTGCTGTATCGTAGAGTTCCGGTACGTTGTTCAAGCGAAGCCCGGTGCTGGGAACGCCAAGCGTCGGCTTGGCATCTTTTCTATCTTTTTATGCCGACCAGACGGTCAGCGTTCCCAAGGATGCCCATTGGTTTCTCAGTCTTGCGAATACCGGTGCGCCAGATAGTGCCCGATGTCATAGCAGGTCAACGTGGATGCGAAGTCCGCGACCAGGATCTTGGCACAGGGACCGCAGGCGGCCAGCAGACAGGTGTCCTGGGCACGGTCCCCGACCAACTCTCCGATCTGTTGCGCGATGGCCGGATATTCGGCCCAGGCATGGCGGACGGGGACCGTCACGGGCAGACATTCCAACTCTGGGTAATCCTCACGGAACCGGGCCAGGAATTCGTTTTTCCCGGCCACCACGATGGCCCGCGAGAAGCGCGTCCAGAGCCGCTCCACCTCGGTGTCCGGCAGACGGACCACCCCGGCTTTCCGTTGGTTGCGGAAGAGATGGGCGTCAAGGCAAGTTATATTCATAGGATAATAACGGTTCACAACGTAGCGAGTGTGCCGCCATGTGCCCGTCATTTCTTCGTCTATAGATTTGACAAGATAGCGCCATGGCAGGGCAAAATGAAATTCATCGACTTGCGAATATCGCAAAACATTGATCATTCTTTCCCGCAATTCCGGGGTATTTTTTTGGAACGGCAGGTTGCCGCCCATGGCGATGATGCTCTCGCCATCGCCCCAGCGGATGAGGGAGCGTCGGTCGGCCAGCAATGTCTGTAGCGAGGCAGTGGCATCCAGACCTTGCAGGGGCAGGCCCCGGCGCATGGTCGGATCGATGATCCCGGCCAGGCGGCTTTTCAATCGTTCATGAAAAAAGGTGAAGGTCAAGGGTTTCTGTCGTCCCTTCAGGACTCTTTGTTGTTTTTGGTTCTAGTTCCCAGGGCTCACGCCCTGGGCTAAGGCTGCCGCCCTTTCAGGGCTTTGGTCGCCCTGTTGGGGATCGGAATGATGTATTTGCCGATGTCATCGGTTTTTTACTGTGGTCTTCTCGCGCGGTTTGGGTGCATTTAGTCCCGAAGGGACGGCAGCTTTAGCCCAGGGCGTGAGCCTTGGGTTGGTATTGA
>CAZBDL010000026.1:0-15478 GCA_964490525.1 uncultured Victivallales bacterium
GACCTACGAGGTCCACGAGCACTTCGCCTATTATGGCAAGTACCACCACCGCGAGGCGAAGTGGTTCCGCAACGCCGCCCGCGAATCCCTCTGGCGGGTCTTCGGCGGTCGGCGCGAGGGCGTCGGCGACCGGCGCTGCGGCAAGGACGCCTGGGAGATCGAGGCCTGGATTGCCGCCCACTCCGACCGCGAGATCGCGGCCAAGGTCATGGAGGATCCCCGCTACCAAAAGGCGGCGCGGGTCAACAACGCCTTCCGCGACCCCCGCAACAAGGACGTGTCGACGTGGACCGACGCGGAGGTCGACGAATTCCTCTACCACACCCGCGAGCGCATCCGCCGGGTGCTGCGCGACTGCCGCCGCCACGGCATCTTCCCGTTCTGGTACTTTAACTACACCGATGGCTTCCGCCCGGCCATGGAGCGGGACTTTCCCGACGCCCTGACGGCGGCCGAGGACGGCACCCTGACCTCGAGCGGCTGGCAGATGTGCCACAACATGAACAGCGCCCCGCAGTTCGCCTTCGGCCGGGCCCTCCTCGCCGAGGTCGACCGCATCGTCAAGGACTACCCCGAGATCTGCGGCTTCTTCCTCGATTGCTTCCGCCACTACGAGATCGACTTCCGCCATGACGACGGCATCACCGTCGTCAACCACAAGCCCGCCTACAGCATGGCCTTCTCCTATGACGAGATCAACGCCAAGGCCATGCGCAAGCTCCATCGCCGGGGCATGGCCTCCTTCGCCAACAAGCCCCAGAGCATGCGCATCATGCGCTGGGTCGACGGCATGATGCTCGAGGGCAACGGCGACCAGTTCGAGGAGAAGTTCTTCTGGACGGCGATCGCCAAGCCGATCATCTTCCTGTGGGGCGACACGATGACCTCGGTCGACGAGAACTACCGGCGCTCGGTCCTGCACGGCTGCTTCCCGAAGATGGTCGCCAAGGATGCGGCCGGCATCCGCCACCTCGAGGAATACCTGCCCCTCTTTGCGCAGTTCAAGCGCCGCGTCTTCTGCTTCGAGCCCGACCCCCTGCGCGTTCCCCGCGGCTCACGGGGCCGCCTCTTCACCGTCGGCAACGACTACCTGGCCGGCATCGTCAACCTCGACCTCGAGCGCGGCGACCGGATCCGCCACCGCAAGCCGCCCCTGGCCATCTTCCGGGTCGGACGGGGGCATGACATCGGCAAGGTCGGCATCATGCACCCCGGCGACCGGGACTTCCGCACGGCCGACTTCACGTTCGACGGGACCTTCGTCTTCGTCCCCATGCCGGCCTACGTCAACTGCGCCGTCGTCCGGCTCTTCGTGACGCGGCGGAGCGGACGGCAAATCGCCATGCGGCCATTCCCCCGCAACCTCCAGCTCTGCAACGACCCGGCATCGGCGTTCACCAGCCTGGCGACGCTGTAGCGGGCAGGAAAGGGGCCTGGACGATGGACAAGGTCAGCCTGGTCGGGACGGTCGCCTCGGCGGTCACCATCGCCTACACCTGCTGCGGATTGCCGCTGCAGATCGTCAAGAACTACCGGAGCCGGTCGACGGCCGGGCTGTCGCTCTTCATGATGGGACTGGCCTTCCTGACGCTCCTGTGCTGGGTGGTCTATGCGCTCGTCAAGGTCCCGCGGGACTGGTTCATCCTCGTCTCCAACGCGCCGGGCGCCCTGTTCGCGCTGGTCATCCTGGCCCAGTGCGTCCACTACCGCCGCCGGAAGGAAGCCGCATGATCCTCGTCTCGCCACGGGCCCTGGTCGCCGGCGCCGCCGACCGCTCCAGCCTCGACCGCCTGCTGGCGGGACCGCGCTTCCGCGGCGCGGATGGCGCGCCCAAGACGGGCGAGGCCCTGGCCATCGCCATCTGGGAGTTCCTGACCGACCCCGACGAGGGCCTTTTCCACTATTGCGCGCCCCTCGACCCGGTGACCGGCGGATATGTCTGGGATGCGGTCCTCCTGCTGAACGTCTTCGGCTGGTGCGTCTGCGGCATCGCCGCCAACACCTTGGCCACCCTCGCCCGGCACGCGGGCCTGCCGGCGCGGATCGTGGCGGCCAAGGGGCACCTCGTCTCGGAGGTGTTCTACGACGGGGAATGGCATCTGCTGGACGCCGACCTGAAGGCCTTTCACCGTCGGCATCCCCCGCGCCAAACGGCCATCGCCAGCTATGCCGACCTCATCGCCGACCCCACCCTGGTCAGCGCCCAGCGCCATCCCTCCTCCCCCTACTACCTGCCGGACCGGCCGCCCGAGCGCATGGCCGAGATCTACCGGGTGACGCCGTGGATCCGGCCGCCCTACTTCGACTCGACCCGCACCATGGACTTCGTCCTGCGCCCCGGCGAGACCCTGGAGCGAACCGCCATGGCGCTCGGCAAGTGGATCTGGTTCAAGGACTACAACGACTTCAAGACGAAGTTTCCCGGAGAATGGATGGACGACGGCCCACAGGAGCGGCATGGCCGGTGCCGGACCTACTGCAACGGCACCTGGATTTATCGGCCCGACTTGACCGACCGCTCCCTGGACTTCGCGGCGGGCTGCGGCGAATCCCGCAATGTCGCGACATCGCCGCAGGGCCTCGTGGCCGCCGCCGCCGGGCCGGCCACCTGCTCCTTCGAGTTCAACTCGCCCTGGATCTTTGTCGGCACCCCGAAGCGCGACGGCACCGGCCCCTCCCGTGACGGGGTGGCGGTCGAGTTCGAGATGGCATGGCATGGCGCGGGCCGTGCCCCGCAGCTCCTCCTGGCCACCAAAGACGGCCTGGCCCCCCTCCCGCTCTGGACCTGCCCGGAGCAAGGCTGCCACCCGGTGCGGCTCGACATCACCGAACAGCTCCTCGGCCGCCATGCCTACCGGCTCGCCTTCGACTTGGGCGATGCCGGCGCGGCCTGCCTCCGGAGCCTGGGCGTGACCTCGTCCATCCTCCTCTCCCGCGCCTCCCTCGGCCACCTTCGGCCAGGGGAAAACCGGATTCAGGTCCGCTTCGGCGACGACGACGGCCTCCCCGCCTGCCGGCGTGTGGTGCGGGAGGTCGACCTGTCCCGCGTCGCCAGCCTGGACGGCATCGCCTGGGCCAGCGACAACCTTGTCCTGGAGCCGCAGGACCCGGACTGCATCCGGCCCCTCGACGCCACCCGGGACTACGCGCTGACCTTCCGCGTCGACGCCCCGCCGCATGGCCGTTTGGCGAAGGTCTTCCTGCATGCCGGCTATCGCGGCAAGGATCCCGCCGACCCCGCCGAATACCGTCTCCATGCCGCATGGTCGGAGCACGAGCACGGCCCGTGGCAGGACTTCATCGATGCCGAGGTCCTGGCCCATCCCGACCGCTGGCACATCGCGGCCGAAGGGGAGGCCCCCCTGCCTGCCCGCCCGCCGACCGTCTTCGTGAGGATCGCCGGCCGCACCGGTCTGCGCGTCATCCGGATCCGGGCGCATTGCCTGGATGATCGCGGCGTCATGGCGCCCCCCCCCGCCCTGCGCATCTCGCACGCATGGGAGGAGGCCGGATCCTTGCGCTGGCATCACCAGGACATGTCGCACCCCGGACACGACGAGGATTATGTCCTCGCGGCGGGCGAGTCACCCGTGCTCCGCCGCCTCGTCATGAGCGCGGGACATCTCGCCGCCCCGCACCATTCCGGAAGGGAGGCATGAGATGGACGACGTGAGGATCGCCGCCTGCCAGTTCGCGCCGAAGAGCCTCGACAAGAAGGCCAACCTCAAGGCCATCGCGGCGCTCGCCGCCGAGGCCGCCGCCAACGGCGCGGGCATCGTCTGCTTCCATGAGCAGTGCGTCGTCGGCTACCGGATGTGGGAGGAGCCCGGCGACGCCCCCGGGCTGCCGCCGGTCGAGCCGGGCCGGATCACGCCGTCCTGGTCCGAGCTCGGGGTCAATCCCGTCCCCCATGCGGAACGGATCCCCGACGGCCCGACCACGCGGGAACTGATCAGGATCGCCCGGCGCCATGGCATCGTCATCGGGGCCGGCCTGCCCGAGCTGTCGGACGACGACTGCGCCTACAACACCTACGTCCTCGTCGGCCCGCGCGGCCATCTCGGCGCCTACCGCAAGGTGCATCTCGTCCCGGGGCCCGAGCATCGCTACTTCAAGGCCGGCGCCGCCTTCCCCGTCTTCGACCTGGGCCCAGTCCGGGCGGGCGTGCTGATCTGCTACGACAACCATTTCCCCGAGGGGCACCGCATCCTCGCGGCGAAGGGCGCCCAGCTCCTGATCATGCCGCATGTCACCGTCTCCCGCTCCTGGTGGCCGGGAGGCTCCTCCGCCGAGGCGTTCCGCCAGGCGCAGGAATGGATCCTGACCTGGGCCCGCGCCCGCGCCTTCGACAACTCGGCCTACGCCGTCTTCGTCAACGAGGCCTCGGAGGATGGCCAGGGCCACCAGGGCTGCTCGCTGATCCTCGATCCCGACGGCCACGTCATGGCCGCCGCGCAGACGCCGCGCCGGGAGATCGTCTATGCCGACCTTGACGCCCGGCGCATGCAGCGGATCCGCCACCGCGCCCATGACTACCTGAAGCACCGGCGTCCGGAGCTGTACGCCGAAATCTGCGATCCCCGCCTGACCTGCACCCCCCATGCCCAGGAGACAAGATCATGAGACGTCCATGCCGTGCCGCCGCCCTCGCCCTGCTCGCCAGTTGCCTGGCCCTGACCGCCGCCGACCCCCCCTGGCTGGCGCCGATGCGCGAAGTCAACGCCCGCTTCGCAGGCAACCCCGGCTATGTCGTCCAGTTCGGCGACTCGATCAGCAACTCCATGGCCTTCTGGTCGACCCTTGGCTGGACCCAGCCGGACGAGTTCATCCCCGGCGATGGCGACCAGGGCGCCGACGGCCTTCCCAAGCGGCCCAAGGACTTGCGCTGGCGCGACCTGATCAAGGGCTGCAACGCCAAGGGCCCGGAGCACGGCAACCAGGGCGGCTGGACACTGGCCCAGCTGCTCCCCGCCATCGGCCCCGTCCTCGCCCGCGAGAATCCGGAGGTGGCCATTGTCATGATCGGCACCAACGACATCTCCGGTCGCCAGGACGCCCCTCCAGGCTATGCGGACGGGCTGCGCCAGGCTGTTGACAAGTGCCTTGCCGCCAATTGCATACCAATACTCAACACCATCCCGCCGCGGCGCGGGCACGAGGCGGCGGTGGCGGCGGTCAACGCCCTCGTCCGCGCGGTCGCCGAGGAGCGCCGCGTGCCGCTGGTCGACTATCACGCGGCCCTGCTCGAGGCGAGCGGCGGCGCCTGGGACGGCACGGTGATGCACTCCGACGGCGTCCACCCCTCCAACCTCACCGGCAAGCCCCAGGTCTTCGCCCCGGAGAACCTCCGGCAGAACGGCTACGCCCTGCGGACCTGGGTCAACTTCCTGATGTTCCGGGAGCTGTATTTCCGCATCCTCTCCGCCCCGAAGCCGTTCGTGGAGGCGATCGGCACGGTCGAGCCGGTCCGCCCCGGGATCCGCTGCGACGTCGTCGCCGACACCCAGGTCGGGGCCTACAGCGACCCAACCTACCATGAGCGCGCCTGGAACTGGGGCGCGGCCGAGAAGATCAAGCTTAAGGGCATCGAGGAGTTCCTCCTCCTCAAGTTCGACCTGGAGGCGTGCCGTGGCATGACCGTCGCCAAGGCCACCCTCTACCTGCCGCGCACGGAGCAGTGCGTCATCCCCGTCGTCGGCGTCAGCACCATCGGCGCCGACTGGCAGGAGGGCACCGGCAACGGCTGGCACGGCCAGGATCCCCCGCCCCGCAACCGCCAGGGCGAGCAGAGCCGCGGCGGCGCCACCTTCTCCCATGCCGATTTCCCCGCCCGCACCTGGACCGGCGCCGACGGCGGCAACTTCCTCCATGTCGTCTTCGGACAGGGCGGCAGCGCCTACGGCTTCGCCAAGACCGGCTGGGCCGATTCCCGCCCGGACCCCGACGGCAACCCCGAATACTCGACCGTCGAGCTGCCGCGCGAGGTCGCCCAGTCCCTGGTCGTCGCGGACGACACCTACGGCATCTGCGTCAGCGAGGAGAAGGGCCAGCGCGCCTTCTGCAAGGGCTTCCGCCGCGTGCCCAACCCCAACCATTTCGTCTGGACGAAGGAGGCCGGCAAGGGTGCCTTCCTCATCGTCGAGGGCAAGGTGGAGGACACGGTGCCGCCCGCCGCCATCAAGGAGGCGTCTGCCCGGCCCGGCAAGGAGGCCGGCGAGATCGTCCTGGCCTGGACCTGTCCTGGCGACGACGGGGAGGCCGGCGGCCAGGCCCTCGGCTACGATGTCTACCTCTCAACCGCGCCGCTCGATGCGGCCGACCTGCAGGCCAAGGACCGCCTGGCGCGCCACCGCACCGCCCGGCCGCATGCCCCTGGCCAGCGCCAGGAGTTCTTCATCGACGGCCTGCCCCCGGGCGTCGCCCACCAGGTCGCGGTCGTCGCCTATGACCGGGTCGGCAACCGCTCGGCCCCGGTCCTCTTCTCCGCCACTCCCCGTGAGGTCCGCGAGGTCGCGCTGGCGGCATGGGCCGATCCCGGTGTCCCGGGCGACCCCGCCGAGGATGACGCCATGCGCGTCTGGGCCTGCCCCCCGAACGCCAAGCTCAGCCCCGTCGACGCCACCCCCGTCGGCGACACCGACGCCGATGTCCGCCGCGGCAACCCCGTCTGGGACGGCCACGGCCACGCCATTTCGCTGGCCGCCGGGGCCAACGATTTCGCCGCCTTCCAGCTTGTCGTCGAGAACAAGGGGGCCGATCCCCTGGTCGGCATCGAGCTGATCCTGGCCGATCTCCAGCCCGCCCCGGGCAATGCCGACGACGCCTTGGTCCTGCTCGCCACCGCCGATCCCGCCACCTTCCAGTCCGAGATGTCGCGCCTCATGGCCGACGACCCGGCTCGCGCCGAGGCGGTCTTCGCCTCCCTCCGGGAACTGAACGCCTGGCGGCGACGCCAGGCCGAGGATCCCCTGGCCTGCTTCCGCGAGATGGAGACGCTCAAGGCCGCCGACCCCGGCGCCTACGCCCGCCGGATGCTGCTGCTCTCCGGCGGGAAAAGCCAGGCCCCCGGACAGGCCATCCCCGCCGCCGGCGGCGAGATCTCCTGGGTCTGGGCCGTCAAGGACAAGCATGGCCAATGCCATCCTGACGCCCTCGTCCCGTTCGTCGGCCCCATCGACATCCCCAACGCCGTGAACGCCGTCCCCGGCCAGCGCGCCCAGGTGTTTTATGTCGACCTCCATGTCCCCCACCGCACCCGGCCGGGCGATTATGTCGGCACCCTGGCCGTGCGCACGTCGCAGTCGGAGATGAATGTCCCGATCCGCCTGACGGTCTGGGACTTCGCGCTGCCCGACACCCCGACCTTCATCGCCGAGATGAACGGCTACAGCTACCTGGCGATGGATCCGGACCACCCCCACGAGGGCATCCTCGAACTCTATCGCCTGGCGCACCGCAACCGCCTCAACCCCAACATCGTGCCCTACTCGCACCATGGCAACTTCACCGTCCCGGCCTATGACCGGCTGACCCTCGAGGGCAGCGGCGCCAGCCTGAGGATCGGCAACCTCGCCGCCTTCGACGCCTTCTACGGGCCGCTCCTCGACGGCTCCGCCTTCCGCGACAATCCCCGGCGTGGCGTCCCCGTCTCCAGCTTCTACCTGCCCTTCTACGAACAGTGGCCATGCCGCCTGACCGAGGGCTACCAGCTCGACCAGCAGGCCGACTCGCTCGACATTCGCGACGACTTCACGCCTGCCTACCGGCAGGGCTGGGCCAACGCCCTGGGCGAATTCGCCCGCCACCTCCAGGACCAGGGCTACACCAAGACCGCCTTCCAGGTCTACCTGAACAACAAGTACATCATGTCCGACTCCCTCTACTGGTGCCTCGACGAGCCGATGTTCCGCGATGACTTCCTGGCCATCCGCATGTTCAACGAGTTTACCCGCCAGGCCCTCGCCGCCCAGGCCCCGCTCCTGCCCGCCGACTTCCGCATCGACCTCTCCCGGGTCGAGTCGGCACGCGACTTCCTCGACCAGTCCGACCTGCTCGTCATGGCCCAGGACAACGTCCGCAACTACGCGCCCATGGTCGCCCGCCTCCGGCGTACCTACCGGCCACGGCCCGGCGGACGCCCCCAGTCCCTCTGGATCTATGGCGGCACCTCCCGGCCCGACGACCCCGCCACCATCAACCGCGGCTTCGTCCTCGCTTCCTACTTCATGGACGCCGACGGCGTCGTCCCCTGGCAGACCTACGGCAAGGACGAATCCTGGGACGATGCCGACGCCGCCGAGCATGCCGTCTTCTACCCCGCCTGGCGACGCTGGGGCCGGAATGGCGCCTGCGGCTCCCTGCGCATGAAGTCGTTCCGGGACGGACAGCAGGACGCCGAATACCTCAACCTCCTCCTCGCCCGCCTCGGCCACGGCATCACCCGCCGGGACCTCAAGGCCGCCCTGGATGGCGTCGTCAGCCTGGAAAGCCGATTGGTCAAGACCGATGACCTCGACGCCGGACGCGTCTACTTCACCGACCTCACCCCCAACAAGCTCGAAATCCTCCGCCGCACCCTCGGACACCAGCTCGCCATCACCGCCCAGCCGTAATCCGTCTTTTCCGCTTGACATCAGGAACGCCTTGTGGTATAATTGAAATGAACCAGATGAACCAGTTATTTTGCTTGCATCACGTACTGTGGTGAATTCGCTGACCAGCAATAGATGAACCGGATGGGTCTGTAGCGGCAAGGCGGGCAATCGCACATGGGCCTCTATGTCCAGGACGAGATTCGGGATCAGCTCTGCCGGGCGATCGTCGATGGCACCTATCGCCCGGGCGGGGCGTTGCCGTCGACCCGCGAGCTGGCACGGCTGTTCCGGGCGAGCAAGGTCACGGTCCAGAAGGTGATCAACCGGATGAACCGCGATGGCCTGGTCGAGAGCCGCCCGGGCAAGGGGGTCTATGTCCGGGCCCGGCGACAGGCCGGCCAACGCCTCCGCCCGGTCGGCTTCCTGGGGCTCTACGATCTGGCGCAGACCCGCGCCGGCGAGGAGTATCCCTACGGAGTCGTCAAGGGCCTCGAGGCGGCATGGTCGGGGACCTCCCTCGAGCTCCATGACCTCGGCCTGGCGCGGCGTGGCACGGTGGCCCTCGACGAGGAGATCCGGCGCCATGGCTGCCATGCCCTGGTGCTGGTGGAGCTGAACAACCTGCACCTGCTGGCGGAGCTGCAGCGCCGCCGGTTGCCCATGGTCTCGGTGGAGCACGACGCCAGCGACCTCGGCATCGCCTCGTTCCTCTTCGACAACCTGCTGGGGGCGTTCCAGGCGACCCGCCGCCTCCAGGAGCTGGGACATCGCCGCATCCTGTGCGTTAATACCGTCCACCCCCGGATGATCGGTTCCCAGTCCGTCCCGGACTCCGCCGACCGCGACCGCCAGGAGGGCTATCGGGTGGCCATGGCGGCGGCCAGCCTGGACACCGACTTCCTCCTCCTCTATCGCCGCCCCGACCTGATGCGCGTCCAGCTGGCCGAAGTGTTCCGCCGCCCCACCCCGCCCACCGCCGTCCTCTCCTGCCACCATTTCCTCACCCGCGACCTGCTCGGGGTCCTGCGCCAGCTTGGGGTCGGGGTCCCGGAGCAGCTCAGCCTGATCGGCTTCGATTCCGGGGACGAGGAGTTCGCCCCCGGGCAAAGGCTGGCGACGGTCGAGCTCGATCCCGTTGCCCTCGGCCAGCGGGCGGGCAGGGCCCTGCTCCAGCAGGTCGAGGAGCCCGACCAGGTCGTCCCGGGGAGGGATGTCCTCCCGGTCCGCATCGTCGACCATGATTCCCTGCACCCTTGCCAGGAGCCCTTGCCATGACCCCGTCCCATGTCCCGACCGTGCCCGCCCGCCGCGCCGATGGCGCGGATCCGGGCCGGGCCCCCGCCATGGCCGCCGGCCGTCCGCGCGCCTTCACCCTCATTGAACTGTTGGTGGTCATTGCGATCATCGCCATCCTCGCGGCCATGCTGCTGCCGGCTCTCAAGTCGGCGAAGTTCATGGCCAAGCGCATCCAATGCGCCAACAACCTGCGGCAGACCGGCATGCTCGCCATCTTCTATGCCGACGACTACAACAACCTGGTGCCTTTCGGCGGGGCCGGCGATCCCAACTGCTATTCCGGCTTCAGCCAGTGGATCTTCAAGGAGAATTCCGACACCTTCGTCATCTGGGGCTGGATCTACTGGGGCGGCTACATGAAGTCGCCCCAGAGCCTGTACTGCCCCGACGACAAGAACCTCAAGCAGGTGTCGCCCCCCATCCAGGAAATGGCCTACAACACCTCGCGCAATCCCTGGCCTCCGGGAGTCCAGACCAACCAGCATACCCGCGCCGGCTACTCCCTCCGCTCCCTCGACCCCGACCGCGGCCTGGTGCGCTGGAACGACTCGACAAACCCCTACTGGCCCACCACCAATCCATCCTTCCAGCGCCTCCAGCGGTTCAACGGACGCCATGTCCTGGCCTCCGACTTCGTCGTCATCCTGGAGAAGAGGAACAACCGGCACGAAGGCAAGGGCGCCAATATCATGAAGATCGACACGTCGGTGAACTGGTACCGCTCAAGCATGTTTCCCACGCCCCCCCTCGAAGCGGATGGCGGAGCCAACACCCGCATCCAAGGCATCTACGCCGTCTGGGATGCGTTCTAGACGTGATCACGCCCGGCTCCGCGCTCCCCGCGTTGACCACACAACGAACGCATGGGTTGCTTCAACATCGACCGTTGCCCCTTGAATGTTGAGCGTTGAGCGTTCCTGGTGCCCCCCTCAGGGGCGAATGGCGCGGCGGGCTTCGCCGTAGATCAGGTCGAGCTGATCCGCCTGCGCCGCCTCCAGGCTGAAGGTGTGTGCCGCCAGGGACGCCGCGACGGCGGCCCGGGCTTCGCCGAGGATCGTGGGCTGGCCAAGCCGGTGCCAATGCCCGACGGTTGCCCGGCTGAAAAGCTCTGGCCAGTAGCTGACGTTGCGGTAGGACCCGGCGGTCGCAGGCTCCGCCAGGAAGGTGCCTGCCGCAAGCCCGGCGGCAATCTCCGCGACGGCATCCTCGCCGTCCGCCGCCAGCGGCTCGAGCCCCCGGCAGGCGTGCCCGACCAGGCGGATGATCTCCTCGTCGATGACAACCTGCAGCGGGCTGAAGACCTCGTCCTGCGCCAGTTGCCCGGCGCAATGGAATTCGCGCACCCCGATCAGGCCCTGCCACAGGGCCGAGGCGGCCCGCTCCGCGGCCGCCTGGACGTCCGGCATCCGCGCCATGGAGTGCAGATGGCCCCAGCGCGCCGGAACGCCGGCGACATGCTCCGTCAGCTGGTTGCAGCAGGTGCGGAACAGCATCTCCTCCGGCCCCCCGAAGACCATCGTGGTGGCCTGAAAGTCGAAGGGCTGCAGGCGCAGGCCGACACCCTTCTCCCGGAGCCCGAGCCGTCCGCAGGCGATGACCAGGGCGAGCTGTTCCGCCAAGACCTGGACGAGCGCCGTGCGGATCGAAAAGGGCGCGGTCGCCCCCACCGCCGGGATTGCCCCGGTCAGGATCACCTGGCAGTCGTCGCGCCCAAGGTAGGGAATTGCCAAGGCTAGGCCTGCGTCGTTGAAGCGCAGCGGGCTGATGCTGATCTGCTCGTTGTGCAGGTAGGTGCGCCCGACCGCCTGGTACATCGCAATCAGGAAGTCGATCTCCTCCCGGCACAGCGCCGGCATGAAGCCCCCGAAGTGGCGTGAATGCCGCAGCGCAATGTGCTCGCAAGCCAGGGTGGCATGGCGCGGCGGAACGTCCCGCGGAATCAACGGAATCGGCCACCAGCCATAGCCCCGTGCATCCATCAGACGCGTCATCCGGATCGCGTCGGCGGTGCTTGGCGGCCGCACCTCGCCCGTCTCCGGGTCGGCGTAGTTGAAGCAAGACCACGCCGTGTGCAGCCGGAAGGCCGGCGGCTCGCTCTCCCCCGTGGCATTCTCCCGCCGGATCGCCGCCACCGTCTCGCGGACCGTCTCCGGCCCGAACCGCAGGCGCCCCTCATGCCACCTCACGCCGGGGGTCGCCGTGATTCGGTCGATGGCGTCCTTCTCCGCGCAGCCAATGCCCACCTCCCCCAGGACGCGCACCGCGTCGGACAGGATCTCATCCATCTGTGCGCTCGTGTAGGGCCGGTTCAGCTCCGGACGGTAAGCCATGCGGGGTCTCCTGCCGTGTTGTCGTTCGCCCGAGGGGTCATGTCCATCTCGGGTAGGAATAGTGGGCCATGAAGTTGGACCAGTTGTGGAGCGGGGTCCGGTCGGGGAGGTAGCGGCGGCCGCGGGGCAGCTTGGCGGCGGGGCGGTAGATGCACATCCGGTCGCGGTCGTAGAGGACGATCTTGTCCCGCGGGTCGTCGAGGAACCGGATGGCCTCGCAGCAATGCTCGGGATGGTCCAGGTCGGGATAGGGCACGACGAGGTCGCCGGAGGCGTCCATCAGCCCGCCGATATCGCGGTGTCCGGAGAAGAGGATGAGCTCCTCGCCAGTATAATATGGGCATCTTTTCCTGGCTTTCTCAATTCATCTTTTGCACCGTAATGGGGCCAGGCCCCGCTCAAGCAAGTCCAAAAGGCGGAACTCCAAACCGCGCCCAGGTGCGGGTGTGGAGGCGGCCGTCGGCGTAGTAGGTGTAGGAGAGGCCCTGGCCGTCGTGATAGGTCTTGGAGAAGAGGAAGCCGCGGACGGTGTCGTAGTTCCAGGTGGTGACGGCGGGGGCGTCGGGGTTGGTCACGGTGCGTGATGTGGTAGCACGAGCCGTCCAGCCAACCCCGTCTTCGCCTTGGCATAGCCTCAAAACCTCCATGGACAATATTTCATGGGGGTAAATATGACTCATGGATCCTGTTTTATCAAGCGTGATATGTGCTTATTATTCTATGGTAAACATTTATACATATTCACATGTGTATGACCCCAGTAAGACCCCAGTAAGCAGAAAATTCCTTGCACTACCTGGCCAGGGTGGCGGCGTAGGGATTGGAGCCGGCGGCGGTCACTGCCCTTGGTCACCTGCGGGGACGGGGTGCGCGGTCTCCGGGGATGCCGTTGGGGCGGCCCCTTCCGGCTCGTCGAGAATCACCACCTTGCCATCCACAATCTTGATCAAGCCCTTCTGCCAGTCCGCAATGTTGTCATACAGCTTGCCGTCAATCAGCACCGAATGCGACTTGATCAGACGGGGATGGTACGTCGTCTTCAGCCATTCGCGGGCGGTCTGGCGCTGTTCAGGAGTAAATGGATAGGATTTCTCATCTATCGGAAAACCATATAAGCTGGTCAGCAAAGTCCCCAAGGCCACATCGGCAACAACCGCGCTCACCCCAAAGGCACCCGTTACTGTATCATCATCGCAATAGCGCATAATGATGGCGATCGTTTCAGGCTGGCGAATGCGGCTGATTTGTTTTAAATATTCAGGGAATCTAGTATGTATGAATCTTTCCCATTCTGGCTCATGAATGTAATTTAAAGTTTCGATGCAGTGGTCTATGTATTCACGCTCGCCCATCCGCGCAAGGGCAATTCTAATGTTCCAGAATCTATCAGGCAAAAGAACAGCTTTTCTGTAAACGGGGTTATGGTCTTTTAAGATTTCCTTTAAATGCGGTTTGGCCTCGTAGATATTAATCTCTCCGATAAGGCCGATCAACCGGTCTTTGAACCCAGAGGTATCATCCACATTGACAAAGGTCTCAACTATCTTTACGCGGTCTTCCTGGGGCAGATAGGCGGCAAGTTCAACCAGATATTCCTGCCACGGCATCGGACCACTATGGCGAAGATACCGTCCGAGGAAGAATTGAGCAATGTCAGTTATTATCTCATTCGTGCTTGATTTTTGTGATAACTCAAAGATGGCCTCGTCAATAAACCCTTGCCTGTCAAGATTACGTTCGCGAGTGGCCATATCCATCAAATCACGATAATTTGTCTCGTCATATTGTTTGAGCGTTTGCTGGAAGGGCGACAAGGGATACTTGGTGGGGCCTGAGTCATTGTTTCCAATGACGTATCCGGCAAATCCACACCCAATAACAACGGTGGCAAATAAAAAATTTTTCATGGCCAACTACTCCTCGATCACGAAGGTTGCGGTGACAGCGATGTCGCCGGTGACATTGGTGTCCGTGCGGGCAGCGGTCATCACGTCGTCGCTCCATTTCACGAAATGGTAGCCAGTGTCGGCGACGGCGACGACTTCCGTGCCGCTGTATCCGTGGTTGACGGACTGCTGGATGGTGCCGTTGATCGAGCCGTTGGCACCCGCCGTGTAGGTCAGGTCGTAGACGTTTGGTGGCAGGTTGAAATTAGGCCTTGCGGAATTGATTGCTATCCACTGGAAATTTCGCAATATTTCTCCGCTTTCGTAGAGATTTTGCATATCTCTCTCGCCAGGCGCAATCGCCGTTGGGCTTTGAAACTGACGATAAGGGTAATAATCCTGATAGGCGACTGGATCATATCGGGGGTGGCCATTTCTGGCCAGCAAATATAGATCTTTAAACTCGAATAGCGTATGGCCCAGTTCGTGGGCGGCGGTACTACTTAAATCATTGATTACCCAGGAGTATTTGCGGTAGAGTGTGATGGCAGGAGATGCATAACCTCCCTTTAAGCATGTCCCTCTTGAAGTAAATATGAGAATTGCATGCTTTCGGTCAAGAAGAATATCGTGGGCTACGCAATATGCTATGATGGCATTCGAGATGATGGCATGTTCGTCTGTAAATTCAGATGGACTGTTTAATTCAGGTGGACCATCATCAATAAGTCCATTGCCATTATCGTCATATTCCACGGCAAGATCCACGCACGCATCAAGTTCGAGATGGAACACGGCCTGGTTGTAGATCGTATTGTTGAGGTAGTCAGAAAGAGCTTGGTCATTGACCGGGGCGGGAGGATTGTACACATAGTTGGCATATATGGGAGGTACCCCGTCGGGGTAAAAGGCGTTGCGACTGGCCTCGACCCAGGCGGGGTCTTGCCAACGCGGGTCGGAGACGCGGAACACAATGACCTTGGCGGGAGAACCTTCTTCCCAGGAATAGATAGATGCCTGTGGCTCGAGAATGTCTGGACTTGGACTTAGTGTTGGGTAGAAGTCATGGTATTGGGCTTGAACCTCGGAGTCGCCGACAGCCATCCCCGTAATGGTCATTGGGCTTGATGTGCTGGTAAGTTGCTCTGGCTCAGTGGAGATGCTATTCCCATGCGTTAGGGAAACATTCTGAATGGCTTTCTCCTTTCCTGGAATTAAGCTGTAATTCAAGGAGAACTGCGACCCGGTCTTCACGGTAAAATAATAGTGTCCATCGGGATGTAGTGGATCAGCGTCATTTGCTGGCCATGAGAAATCATCGAAGCCAAAGGCAGTGCTTCCCAGCTCAATCGGCAGGGTAAAATTCGAGACG
>CAZBDL010000027.1:0-15410 GCA_964490525.1 uncultured Victivallales bacterium
GTTGAACAACCGGATCTTCTTCGTCCAGTCGCAGGTGATGTCGTCCACCGGCAGCTTGGCGCTGACCTTGGTGACCACCTTGGCCGAGGCCTTCTTGCCGGGGATGCGTGTCACCGGATCCGTGTACAGCGTCGTCACTTTCGGCTTGACGGTGAACTGCGCGGGATCCAGCCCGACCTCGTCGTTGCCGATGTCGAACTGCGAGCCGGTTGCGATCAGTTCAAGACCGGCGAAGTTCGCCTGCACCGTCGCGCCGCCGTCGTCGGTCAGCGTCACCGTGGTGTCCGCCGCGTTGGCATTGCCGAGCGTGGCGTTGCCCGCCGTCACCGTCCAGTTGATGAATCGGTAGCCGGGATTCGCCGTGGCGGTGATGGGCACGGCAGCATCGACGGCAACCGTGTGCGCGCCGACGGCCGGGCTGATCGTCCCGCCCAAGGCGTCGTTGATCGCCATGGTCAAGGTCGTCTCGGCGGCGAAGTTCGCCTGCACCGTGGCCCCGGCCAGGCCATTGACCGTGGCGGTGGTGCTGATGGCGTTGGCATCGCCGAGCGTGGCGCTGCCCGCCGTCGCTGTCCAATTGACGAAGACGAAGCCAGCGTTGGCCGTGGCCTCGATGTCGACCGGCACGCCGATGCCGACCGTGTGGGCGCCGATGGCCGGATCCGTCGTGCCGGAACCGCCCGGCGCCACCGCCATGGTCAGGGTCGCGGGCGTGGCCGCGAAGTTCGCCTGCACGGTGGCACCGCCATCGTCGTCCAGCGTCACTGTCGTGCTCGCGTCGTTGGCGTCGCCGAGCGTGGCGTTGCCCGCCGTCACCGTCCAGTTCACGAAGACGTTGTCGCCGACCGGCGTCGCCGTGATCGTCACCGGCAGGCCCACGCCCACCGTGTGCGCCCCGACCGCCGGGGTCGTGGTGCCTGTGCCGTTGGGGGAGACCGCCATGGTCAAGGTCGCCGAGGCCGGGGCCGGCAGCTCGTAGGCGCCCATGTCCACCGTCGCCGTGCTGTCGCCGTTGCCGTCCGCGATGCGCGGATTGCCGTCCAGGTCGACCGTCAGCGCGCCTGGCACGCCAGCGTTGCTGCCGGTGTCGACGCTCGGCGAGCCGAGGGTCAGCCGGTAGTCGTCCGCAGCCTCGTCGGCAAACGCCGGATCCGCGTCGATGTTGCCGGCGCCGGTGAAGCCGTCCTCGACATTGCTGTAGGTGACGGCCGTGGTCCCGGGGGTGATCTGGATGGACATGCCGCCCATCATGTTGCCGCGGACGATGCCGTTGACGACGGTGTTGGTGCCGCCTTCGGTGTGGATCGCGCCCGTGCCCCAGTCGGAAGTGTTGTTGACCACGGTGCAGTTGGCGATGGTGGCCGTGCACCCGCCATTGTAGATGGCCCCGCCCCAGCCCGCCCCCGCGTTGTCATGCAGCAGGCAGCCGGAGACGCTCAGGGTGCCGCCGCCGACGATCGCAATGGCACCGCCGCCGATGTTGGCGGCGGCGTTGTTGCGGAAGATGCAATTCACGAAGGTCATCGAGGCGCCGTTGTCGGCATAGCAGGCCCCGCCGCCGGCGCTCGAGTCGTGATCCTCGAAGATGCAGTTGCGGAAGGTCGGCGAACCGGCGATGACCAGGGCCGCGCCACCCGACCGGTCCCAGCCGACATCCGCGTGCGTCGCGCTGCCGTTGCGGATGGTGAAGCCGTCGATCACGGCATTGCCGGGATCCGTGTGCCACTGCTGGATGACGTGATAGGCCAGGCCGTCCGCGCCCAGGTCGCCGTCCAAGATGGTGACATTCGCGACCGGGTCGCGCGCGTCGCGGGTCAGTTCGTCGCCGGCAAAGCCGCCATAGACTGCGATCGTGCTCTTGAAGGCGAAGTGCTTCATCCGCGGATCCGCCGGGTCACCGCCGCCCCGCCAGTTGTAGCTGGATGGCGTGTAGGTGCCAGCCGCGACCCAGATCTCGTCGGTCGCCGCCGCCCATTCCGTGGCGGTCTGCAGCGAGACCGGGCTGGCCCAGGTGCCGGCACCGCCGCCGTCCGGCGTGCCCGGCAGGACGCACCATTCGCGCGCCTGCACGGCCCCCGCCCACATGGCCATGGCTCCCGCCATGATCCAGGCTCTTCCCATGATTCCCTGCTTCATCTCGACCTCCTCGTCGACGTTTGCTGTGCACGATTGGAATTGCTGCCTGCCGTGGCGGGGCCCGGCTACCGTGCCGCCGCCCTGTTCATGATCCTCCTTTTCATTGGTTATGGCGTGCGATCGGCTCTCTCGGTCGCGATCCTCAATATTCGTCCAGCCAAAAGTCGAACGGCCGGTGCGCGGGCTTCCCCCCCCAGGCGTTCCCGGTGACCAGTTCGTAGGAATTGTAGGGCCCCGTAATAATCTCCTGCCCCCCGTGCGCCGTGTACTTCCGGCTCTCCAGGGCCTTCGCATGCCCGTCCATGAACACCGTCGGACGTCGCCCGTAGCCGCTCTGCTTGTGCCAGCTCGCCCCGCCCAAGGTGTTGTTGGTGACGGTGCCGTCGGAGGGTTTGGTGATGGCCCAGGTTGGCGACATCCGCCGCGAACAAAAATGGGTCGGGGCGCCGGCTGGCTTGGTGAAGGTCGAGACCAGGATCGCCTGCGGACTGTTCAGGCTCGAATCTGCCGGATTCGTGCACATCGGCGAATTCTCGTAGTGGTACCACAGCCCCTCGTAGCTGTTGTGGTCCGTCCACTGCCCGTTGTGATTGTAGCGGCCGTCGTCATGTTGCACGTCGAAGGTCACCGGGGAGGCCGGGCAGATCCAGGTGGGGTTGCCGGTCGCCCGGTTCGCCGCCACGATCCGAGTGCCGGAAAGGTACTGCCCCATGGCCTTCTCCCGGCCCCGGTCCATGTAGCCCCAGCTCTCCCAGTCCCATTGCTGCGTCGTGTTCCAGGTCGGGAACGAGAAGTAGAAGTCGTTGGCATACAGGCGTTCCGCCAGCCCCTGCTGGCGCAGGTTGCTCAGGCAATTGACCAGCCGCGCATGGTCCTTGGCCTTGGCCAACGCCGGCAGCAACATCCCCGCCAAAATCGCGATGATCGCGATCACCACCAGCAGCTCGATGAGCGTGAAGCTCATCGAGCGCTTTGCTCGACGAGCTAGGCCTGGCACCGTCAGCAGTTCAATCAGCATGAACCTGCGGCAGCAACATGCTCCCGCAGGGATCCTCCCGCAGGTCGTCGACGATCCCTGCCAAGCCATGAATCTCCCTCCTCAAGGATGTTCAGGCGTCAAGAATGTGTCGCAAGCGCTCACGGCCGCGCCGCGCGTCACCCGTTGCGCCAGGACTCCTTTGCTGACTAGTACTCGTCAAGCCAAAAGTCGAAGGGCCCGCGGCCCGCCGGCCCTTTCCAGCTCGCCCCCTCGTAGCCTTTTTCCAGCTCGAAGGTGGAATAGATGCCGCACATGATGTTCTGATAGCCATGGGCGGTGTACTTGAGGGAGACAAGCGCCTTGACATGGCCGTCGGCGAAGGCGGTCGGACGCGGCCCGCCCAGATTGCGCTTGTGCCAGCTGGCTCCGCCCAAGGTGTTGTTGGAGACGACGCCGGAGCTGACGTTGGTAATCTCCCAGGTCGGCGACATGCGCCGCGAACAGAACTGCAGGGGGGTGCCCTGCGGTTGCTTCTTGAACGTCGTGAACTTGATCGCCGCCCCGCTCGGGTCGCCGTTGTCCGTATTCACCGGGGATTCCTGGTAGTGGTAGTACAGGCCCTCGTAGGAGTTGAAGGTGTTGGCGTTGCTGCCATGCTTGTAGAGTTGTTGGCTGGCGTCGTAGGTGATCGGCGAGGCCGGACAGATCCAGATCGGATGGCCCGTGACCTTCCCCGAGGTTCCCGGCAACCTGGCATTGAGATAGGTCGCCACGGCCCATTCCAGCCCCCAGTGCATGTACCCCCACTTTCCCCAATCCCAGTTCGCTGCTGGCGTGTTCACCGGCAGAAAGGCATTGAAGTCCTCGGCATACAGGTGATAGGTCAGGCCGATCTGCTTCATCTGGCTGGTGCACTGGATCAGGCGCGCATACTCCTTCGCCTTGGCCAGTGCCGGCAGCAACATGCCCGCCAGGATCGCGATGATCGCAATCACCACCAGAAGTTCGATGAGCGTGAAGCGCATCGCACCGCGATGCCCGACCGGTGATGCCATCGCACTGGGGCTCTGGCAACGGAAGCCATTGGCTGTCATCATGACGTCTCCCTCCTCAAGGATTGGTCATTGTGAGCGCTCACGGACTAGTATAGGGCCAACTCCAATGGATGTCAAGCGTGGCCGGAAAAAATCCCCTGCACCTAGGAATCTTGCGGTTGGAGCCGTTGCAGAATGATGACATGGTGAAGCGCCAGGATGCCGAGCCCCGGGAGGCCCTCCATGGCCTTCGCGAGGGTGACCATGGTCTTCAGCAGCGGCCCGGGAAGAAACTGCAGGTAGGACTCGTGCGGCAGGAAGATGACGTGCCGCCAGTCGACGATGCGCAGGCCGGCCCGTTCGGCGAGACGCCGAATCTCGCGTCGCGACAACGGTTGGTCGCGGACCTGCCCGTCCGGCGGGCTCAAGGGACGCCCTTGCCACAGCCGCCGCAATCGTGCCGGCAACCAGCCTGTCGCCTTCCAGAAGCGGGTCATGGCTTGGGTCGGGGTGGTGACCAGGGCGTGGCCGCCAGGACGCAGGACCCGGGCGACCTCGGCCATGGCCTGCGCCGGATCGCGGACATGCTCCAGCGCTTCCTGCAGGATCACCAGGTCGAACTCGCCATCCGCATGGGGCAAGGCCTCGGCGCACGCCAGGGCGGCAGCCATGCGCCGTCCCGCATGACGTTGGTCAGCCATGCGGCGCAGGAAGAGGTTGATGCAGTGGGGGGAGACGTCGATGCCGCTGAACCGGGTCTCCGGCGCGAGACCCGCCAGGCGGAAGCAGAACCAGCCGTTGCCGCAGCCCAGGTCAAGGAGGCGCGCCGGGCGGTGTTCCCGCACGAACGCCTCGAGGCGCCGCCCCTTGCATCCCTCGCGGTATTCCTCGGCGAGGCGCGGAATCCGCGTCCGCACCGCATGCTCGATGCCGCCGTCGAAGCCCACCCCGGCATCGCGATAGGCCCGGTCGAAGGCTGCCGCGTCCCAGCCTGCCGCCGCATCGTGCAGGACCGTCCGGAAGTCCCAAGCCTCGCCCACCCGAGGGTAGCTGGCCCCGCACGACAGGCAGCGGAGCATCTCGTCGTCTGCCCACAACGCCCCATGGTCCACGGGACAGCGCCATGTCTGTGTCGGATCCACGTGTGCTCCTGTGCCCTGGTGTCCCGTCACCATATCCCCATCGCCACGGTCCGCAATCCCGCCTGGCCTTTCATGGCGCGCTTGCATTTGCCGCGATACGATGTCAGGATGCCGATATGGATGCGTCTCGATGCCACGATGACGAAGGGCCGGTGGTCGCACATGTCTGCGACGACCTCATGCTCGGTGGTTGGTCGGCCCTCGCCGCGACCCTGACGGCCTTGCCGCAACACGGAATCCGCCCCCGGGTCACGGCCCTCTTCGGCGGCGGCGAATATGCCGACGGCCTGGCCGCCGCCGGCATCCCCGTCGATGTCCTCGGTCTCTCCCGGGCCACCTTGCCTTGGCGGGTCGCGCAACTGGCCACCTTCTTCCGGCGGCATCGCGTCGACATCGTCCATACCCATCTGCCGATGTCGCACCTGGTCGGCCTGTTGGCGGCGCGACTGGCTAGAATTCACACCCAAATCCTGCATGTCCACACGGCGGACGACGCCCCCGGCCCCCTGTCCCGGGCTTGCCTGCGGTCCCTGGCGCGCCGCGTCACCCGCGTGGTGGCCGTCTCGCAGGCCGCCGCCGCGGCCTTTGTCGACCGGCATCCCGACGCGCCTGCGCCACCCGTCGTTATCCCCAACGGCATCGACGTCGCCGCCATTCGTGCCCGTTGCCAGGCCTCGCCTCTGGCGCGTACCGACTTGGGCATCGACGACAACGCCCCGATCCTCCTGATGGCCGCCCACTTCAAGCCAGAAAAGGGCCACCGGATCCTGCTGGCGGCGGCGGCGCATGGCTTTGGAAATCCCCCGCCTTGGCTGGTCTTCGCCGGCGATGGCCGCGAGCGCCCGGCATGTGCGGCGCTGGCCCGGAAGCTTGGCGTGACCGGACGTTGCCGCTTCCTCGGTGCCCGGCGCGACGTCCCGGAACTGCTGGCCCTCGCCGATGTCCTGGTCCTGCCCTCGCTGACGGAGCAGTTCGGCATCTGCCTGCTCGAGGCCTTCGCTTGTGGCGTGCCGGTGATCGCCGCCCGCACTGGTGGCATTCCCGAGGTCGCCCGCGACGGCATCGACGCCCTCCTTGTCCCCCCGGGCGACCCCGCTGCCCTGGCCGCCGCCATCTGCGAACTTCGCAACCGCCCCGATCATCGCGTCGCCCTGGCCGCCGCCGCCGCCGCGCGGGTCGCCGATTTCACCCATGAGGCCGCCGCCCGCTGTCTTGCCGACCTCTACCGCACCCTGGCCTGATTCAGCCCTGCCCTCCCCCCCGGGGGCCGCCGAGCCCCCGCTCGGCAGTCGCTTGCAGGCTGAGGAATCCACGCAGGTTTTTTCTGTCGCGGCCCCGTCGGCGGAGCTGCCAGGGCTGGTGCCGAGCGGGAGCTCGGTGGTACTGGGCATGGGGCGTCATCGCGGTCAACGGCATCTCTTCCCCATGGCGGCATCAGGAATCTCGGCGTATATTCCGCCCCTGTCGTCAGGTTTACCTGGGTTGGCCCTTGCGGAGTATGCGGATCATGGACGTCAGCGGCCTGTTGATGTTTGGCCTGACCCTGGTGGTGGCCTTTGTCGTCGTCCGCATCGGAGCAATCGCCTTCGAGCTGACCGGCATGGGCTGGAGCCAGGCCTTCTTCCAGGCCATCTCCTGCTTTACCGGCACCGGCTTTACCACCCATGAGTCGGAGCTGGTCACCGAGCATCCCCAGCGCCGCCGCATCGCCGCCACCTTGATGATCCTCGGCAACGCCAGTTGGGTCACTCTCGTCGTCGCCTTCGCCACCTATCTCAACCAGCGCCTCCGCGAGGATGTCGTCGGACGCGTCACCCTCGACTGGTGGGGCATGACCTTCTCCGTCCCCACCGCCCTCTTCCAGATCGGCAAGATGATCCTCGCCCTTGCCATCGTCTACCTCATCTATCGGTTCTTCGTCAAGAGCTGGCTTTGGGACCGCCTGGCCGACATGATCCGGCGGCACATGAAGATCCGCGGTGTCATCACCCCGGTCGCCTTCGAGGAGATGTCCATGGGCAAGAAGGGCTATGGCATCCTCAAGGTGCGCCTCTCCGCGGAGAGCAAGCTATGCGGCAAGAGACTGGCCGAAAGCGGCCTGCGCCATGACTTCGACATCCAGGTCCTGGCGATCGAGCGCGACGACACCGTCATCCCAAATCCCGGTGCCCATGAGATCCTTCAGGCTGACGACAGCCTGCTCTGCTTCGGCCGCCGCCGCGGCGACCATGCGAAGCTGCGCGACCTGCTCTGAGGACGCCGCCTGGCGGCGGCGACGTGTCTCGGCATCGGTGTGGCGTGGCCAATCCTGCGCAAGCGCATGCTCACCGGTGGGACCGCAGACATTGGCCTGGATGCGCGCCTTCTTCACCGCCCCGTCGAATTCGTCCATCGCAAAGCGACGGATCACCTTGAGCACCACCACGTCCCCGTCGCCCACCACCACGAACTGCGTCCGCGTCCCGAGATTCAGTTGCTGGCGGCAATCCCCGGCATGGCTTCACGGGCCATGGCAATACGAGAGGATCATGTTTTTAAGAATGCAACCTGTTGAAGTGCAACATAAACTAGTGGTCAGTGGTCAGTGGTCGGGGGTCGGGGGTCGGGGGTCGGGGGTCGGGGGTCGGGGGTCGGGGGGCTTGCCACAGTTGGCGATGTGGATTTGGAGCTTCGGATTTCGGATTTCGGATTTTTCCGCACCCGGTGGGGCCGAGCCGAGACAACGGACACAACGGGCCAAGCGGACGCTTCGCCGCGCATCGGTCAAGGGGGTCGATCCGATCACCCCGTCCCCTTGCCGGAAAATCTTACAAGTAAGACGCGATGGGCGTGGGGTAACGATGTCCTGCGCCGCCTTGGCGACCCGGACTTTGTCGGCAATGGCACGAAGATAAGCTCCTGGGAGCGCCGAGCTCACTTGACCGCCATCTTGTTCGGCGAAGCGCGTAGCGCAAAGTCGGAAGTTCGGAGAACGACGGCGGAAGCTCGGCATCAGGGCGATTTGAGCTGTTCCGCTAGCTTATCTTAGTGCCATGGGGATTGTGGCCGGCTAGAGGTCGAGCTCGAGCTGGTCGCCGGGTTGCGTGGGGGTGCCCGGCAAGCCACCGGGGGCAGGGGGGCCGCCGGGGATGAACTCGGCGAACTTGGCGACGAGGGCGTCGAATTTGTCGAGGTAGTAGGCGACATTGTCGTCGCGCTCGGCGGGGGCGTCGGCGAGGAGGCGGGAATTGCCGACGACGGAAGCCTTGCGCTTGTCGCCGGTGACGTAGAAGGAGACCTGGTCGCCCTGGCGGTAGTCACGTCCGGAGGCGAGGACAAGCTCGTAGGCCGCGCTGCGCCGTCCCTTGCCGTCGGCCAGCTTGCGCCGGTAGGTTTCGGGGGAGTCCTGGAGGGTCTCGCCCTTGGCGAACGTCGCGACGGGCCAGCGGCGTTCGGCGATGGCCCGCCGACAATCGGCGGTGAAGTCGCGGAGGCCATCGTAGTCCTCATGGAGCAGGCGGACGACGAAGCCGTGGAGGTATTCGCGCTGGAAGGGCTCGAGGCCACGGGATTTGAGAGCGGCGCCGGTGACCGCGACCTCGCCGTTGTCAAGGAGCAGCGCATAGTTCTTGCTGCGGTAGCAGAACATCGCCGGGTAGACGGCGTCAAGCTCGACGTCGATGCCTTCCGGCAGGGTCGCCTGGAGGCGGGACTCGAAGGCGGCGGGGTCGGCGGCGTCCGGGGGGGGCTGGAAGTAGATGCCGTCAGTGTCCATTTCGATGACGGCGGCACCGGCCTGGTCGAGGAACTCGCGCATGGTGGTGAGGATGTCGCGGCCGCGGGCGGTGACGTCGGCGGCCATGGCGAAGTCGTTGAAGGTGCCCTGGGCGAAGCCGAGATAGCCGTAGAAGGAGTTGATCAGGATCTTGAAAGTGGTCTGGAGGGCGTTGGCGGCGTCGCGCGTTACGGGGTCGGGGGCAGCTTTTTCGGCGGCCTTGGCGGCGAGGCGGAACTCGCGCAGGGTGGCGAGGAGGCGGGGGAAGGCGCCGCGGACGTCGCGGGCGGGGTGCCAATGTTCTGCGAGGATGATGGAAGGATAGAGGGAGCGGACGTCGCAATGCCAGACGTTCTTGCGGACGCCAGCGACGAAGGCGTCGGTCAGGGCACCGGCGAAGGGCCGGGCCGGTTCGGGCACGGGGAGGGCGGCGCCGGCGGCGAGGTAGTCGGCGACGAGGAGCGCGTCGATGCGGGTGGCGTTGCCGCGGACGATGCAGTTCTGGTAGCCCATAGGGATGAGTTGGGCCTGGTGAAAATAACTGGGGGAGAGGAGATCGGCGATGGCGCGGGTCTCGCGGACGTCGTCCATGGCGTAGCGTACGACGCGGGCTGGGTCGGTGGCATGGAGGGTGGCGATCTCGCCGGGGTCGAGATAGGTGCGGTCGGGGGCGGCGACGCCGAAGTGGCGGGCGATGTCCTTGAGGTTGAAGGAGTCGAGGTCGCGATGGGTGACGTCATAGAACTGGGCGAGGTGGAAGGTGTCGACGACATGGCGTCCGGGAATGTCGAAGCGGGTGTAGGCGAGGGTGCGCTCGGCGACGGTGAGGCGGGAGGCGCGGCTGCGCCAGGGGCGGCCGTCACGGCCGAGGTCCAGTGGCACGCGGTGGCGCCTGGCGCGGGCGGCGATGAAGGGTAGGTCGAAGCGGCAGAGGTTGTGGCCCTCGATGACATCGGGGTCACGCTCGCTGATGATCTCGGCGAGGCGGGCGATGAGGTCGCGCTCGGGGATCTCGGCTTCGCCGCCGAGGCAGGTCTCCCAGCCGGTGCTGTCGCAGAGGCTGATGACGAGGATGCGGTCGTCGGGGCGTTCCGGGTTGGGGAATTCGAATCCGGGGGTGGTGCGGGTCTCGATGTCGAGCTGGAGGCGGCGCAGGTCGCGGAAGGCCATGCCGCGGAAGAGGCGGATGCCGGTGCCGGTGAGCAGTTGCATGGTCTCGTCGCCGAAGACGCGGTAGGGGGCGGCGGGGGCGGTCGGTGAGAACCCGGTCGACTGGCGCAGCCATTTCAGCGCGGCATCGTAGGCGTGGGCGTCGGCGGACCAGGCGCGGTACCGGAAGGCTCCCGGGCCGGCGAGGGGTTCGAGGTCGCATGCCAAGTTGCCGCCGGTGAGCAGGTCGGGCGTGGCCAGCAGGAGGAAGGGCCGCCAGGCGACCTCCTCGCGGCGGACATGGTCGCCGTCGCGCCGGTAGGCAACCGCGATGCCGTCGGCACCGGGTTCGACGGCGACCACCCGGTCGAGGCGCGACGAAACGAGCGCCTCCAGGTCGGGGAGGGCCGGGGCAGGCATCACCGGCCCGGCTTCTTGCGCATCGCCTCGTAGAGCGGATCGCCCTTGGCGACCAGGTCGATCGGCGCCTTCTTTTCCTTGTTCTTGCGGCGGATGCTGGCACCGTGTCCGACCAGGATGCCGATCAGCTCGACCTTGGCGTCCTGCTCCAGGGCATCGGTGGTGACGACGCGCATCAGCGGGGTATCCCCCTTGTCGTTCTGGGCATCGATCTCGACGCCGTTTTCAGCGAGGAAGCGGATGGTTCCGACGACATTGCGGCGGGAGTCTTCGCCCTTTTGCATGTGCTCCATGACTTTGAACAGCAAGGGCATGGCGGCCTTGTCCTGGCCACGCGGGCGGGCGCCCTTCTCGACGAGCAGTTTCATGAACTCGATCTTCAGGGGCGCGGTCTTCTCGCCCCCGATCTGCCGGGCGGCGAGGATGTAGAGAGGCGTTTCGCCCTGCCCGTTCTGCTGCCGGACATTGGCCTTGTGCTTGACGAGCAGCTCGAAGACTTCCTTGACCTGGGCGAAGCGCTTCTCGTCATGGAAGTTCACTCTGACGAGCTTGGTCAGGGCGGTCTCGCCCTTGTCATCGACAACCGTCACCTTGGCACCCTGTTCAAGCAGGTACGTGATCATCGGGATGTTGAACTTGTCGATGGCCATGAACAGGGGGTAGCTGTTGAAGGGGACCGGCTTGTTCAGGCGCTGGGGCTCGGCCTCAATGATGGCCTTGACCTTATTCAGGTCGTTGGCGTTGATCGCCAGGCCCAGCTCGCGGGCCTGTGCCCCTGCCAGCCCCAGGCCCAGCAGGGCTGCGACCAGGACAAGGCACCGCCGTCCGGCGGAATTCGCGGGGGTCGTCATCATGGCTCTCTCCTTGGGTTGGCATGGGGGGTATCCTGCCGGCACCGCCAGAAGTTGGCAAACTCCTGACACCGGCACTATACTATGGGATAAGCGCAATCACAATTCACCCACCCCTCCTCCTCCATTGTGCCAGATCCCATGCTCCGGGATCCGCGCTAACTGGGACAGCCTGTCATGGTTCGCAAGAAGGCGATCGAGCCGGTCGAAGGACTGCTCTTCCTCGGCATCGACATTGGATCGACCACCCTCAAGGCGGTGCTCCTCAACGACCGCGGCAAGGTTCACCATTCCCTCTACCAGCGCACCAAGGCGGTGGAGGGGCAGCGGCCAGCCTGCACCGGGCGATGCAGCGCCTGCGGTGCCTGCCATCTGGGCTCGTTGCGGCAGACGATCGCGGCCTTCCTCTCGGCGGCCGGGGTGACGGAGAAGGACGTGGTGCGGACGGTGGTGACGGGCAGCCAGGTGATCGAGGACACGCACCGTTTCCTGCGCTACGACGCGTATGTGAGCGAGGTTTCGGCGCATTGCGCGGGGGCGCAGCACTACTATCCGGACTGCCGGGCAATCCTCGATGTCGGGGGGCAGGACTCGAAGGCGATGCTCTACAACGAGCAGATGCAGATGTGGGTCTCGAAGATGAGCGGCATCTGTGCGGCAGGCACGGGGGCCTTCCTGGACAGCGTGGCGGCGAAGCTTGGGGTGCCCGTCGAGGAGATGGCGGCGAAGGTGAACTACGACTCCAGCCTGGAGTTCTCCTCGGTGTGCGCGGTGCTCAGCGCCACCTCGGTGAACAAGTTCAAGAACCGCTCTCCGATCGGCGACATTGTCGCCGGCGCCTGCCGCGCGCAGGCCCGCACCATCATGTCCGGGGTCGGCGAGATCTTCTTCGGCTATCGGGGCGACATCCTCTTCCAGGGCGGCGTCGCGGCCAATCCCGCCGTCGCCTACTATCTCCGGCAGATCACCGGCAGCAACATCGTCATTCCCGAGTTCCACCGGGTGATGGGGGCGCTCGGGGCCGCCTGCCTGGCCCGCGAGTACCAGGCGATCAAGGATCGCCTGGCGCCCTGGCCGTCGACCTGGGTCGAGGAGTCGCGCCTGAAGTCCATCTCCATGCGGGCGAACTCGACGCGACGGGAGTTCTTTTCGCGGAACGACGCGCCGCTGGTCTGGCGCAACCTTTTCTATCCGGCGGAGCTGCTCAATGCCATGGGGGTGCGGATCCTGACGTTGGAGACGTATGCGGCGTTGTTTGCGCGCAACCAGAAGCGGATCAAGGGTAGCTTTGACAATGCGGCCTACAAGGGGTTTTCGGCGGAGACCTGCTCGTTCCTGCGCGTGCTTGAGGGGATCGACCTGCCGCAGCCGGCCTTTGCGGTCTCGACCACCGAGCCCTGCCAGCAGGGCGAGCGGATCTTCCAGGACCTGGCGCGGCAGTATGGCTTCGAGGACCGGTTCCACACGCTGCATACGCCGGCGCGCCACGACGAGAAGTCGGTCGAGCACATCGCGGCGGGCCTTGAGGAGTCGGTTGCCCGGATGGAGGCGGCAATCGGGCGGAAGCTTGATCCAGGGCGGCTGGCCGAGGCCTGCCGCCTGTCCAACAAGGCCCGCGAGATCACCATGGCCTGCAACCGCCTGCGCATGGCCAGCCCGCCCCTGGTGCGCGGCAGCGTCGCCGTCTATTTCGCCAACATGTTCTCCCAGCTCTGGGGGCGCCAGGAGCTGGTCGACATGCAACGCCAGTTCCTCCGCGAGCTGACCGACGCCCGCGACCGCATCGGCGACCGCATTGCCCTGGAGGACACCCACCGCATCCTCTGGCTGCACCTGCCGCCCTTCTACGACAGCAAGCTGCTCGACCACATCGAGACCCGCTGCCACACCCCGATCGTCTTCGAGGAGGTCAATTTCGTCGACTGGGCCCCGCTCGACCCGGACGATCCCTACCGCTCCCTCGCCCGCAAGCTGCTTACCGTCGGCTTCCTCGATCCCCAGCTTCGCGTCCGCTACATTCGCGAGGCGGTCGTTGCCGGGAAGTTCAACGGCTGCATCCTCTACAACCATGGATTCGGGCGCTGCTCGATGTCCGACAGCTGCTTCATCAAACATCTTCGTGAAGAGCTTCAGCAGGTGCCGGTGCCGCTGCTCCAGCTCGACGGCGACTGCATGGATCCGACCATCGACCCGTGCAGCACCTACACCAAGGTCAATGCCTACGCAGAGGGCCTGAACATCCAGCGCTACGGCAATCTGTTCGGGCCGCTCGACGAGTCGTTGACCGGCAAGCGCCTGCGACCGCCCACGCTTCAGGACATCCAGGACACCTCCAACCGCATCATCCATTTCATCCGCGACTATTCGAGCAAGATTCAGGAGAACCTCAATCCATGACGCCGAACGGAGCCTCGGGGCGGCGAACGGGAAAGGATGGCGGCGCCCGCCTGCTGGGCGTCGGACTCGACAATCGCGATGGCCATGCGCGGGTCACCAAGGGCGAGAACTTTCTGCTCGTCGGCGGCTCCGAGGAGACGCATGGGCGCATGACCGAGACGGCCATCCACCTCAACGAGGCGCTGGCGCAGCGCGGCAAGGACTTGGCGGAGATCTCCAAGGAGGAGTTCGTCGAGATTCTCCACAAGGCCATTGAACAATGAGCATGGTGCTGGTGGACTTCGGCCAGGACGCCGGCCCGATGAAGCCGTTGCATGGGGTGAACAACGGGCCGAAGACGCGCGTGTTCGACACGGACATGTCGGCGCACTTCGTCGCGGCGGGCATTCCGTACGCCCGCCTCCATGACACGGAATACCCCTATGGCAGCGGGCATTTCGTCGACATTCCCTGCGTGTTTCCGGACTTCGCCGCAGATCCCGATGACCCGGCGGCCTATGACTTTGCCTTGACGGACGAGTACATCAAGGCCATCCATGCGGTCGGGGCACGGGTGATGTACCGGCTGGGCGTGAGCATCGAGCATGCGCCCAAGAAGTACCACATCTTCCCGCCCCAGGACGTCGCCAAGTGGGCCCGGATCTGCGCCGGCATCGTGCGTCACTACAATCACGGCTGGGCCGCTGGCCATCGCTACGGCATCGAATACTGGGAAATCTGGAACGAGCCGGAAAATCCGCCGATGTGGCAGGGGACCAAGGAGGAGTACTTCCGGCTGTATGTTGCGGCGGCGCGGCATCTCAAGGCCTGTTTCCCCGAGATCAAGGTCGGCGGCTACGGGGGGTGCGGCTTCTATTCGCTGACGCGCCCGGGGACGACCGATTTCCAGCAAGGCTTCGTGCCCTATTTCACCGATTTTCTGACCTGTTTGGCTGCGCCGGAAACCCGGGCGCCCCTCGACTTCTTCTCCTGGCACCTGTACTCGGACAACATCGCGGAGACGGCTTTGCATGCCGCCTACGTCGAGGAGACGCTGGCGTCGCATGGGTTCGGCGCCACGGAGAACATCCTGGACGAATGGAACTACGTGGATGCGGCCTGGTCGGTCCTGGAATGCTCGGGCATGACGGCGGCGGCGTACGTCGCGGGTGTCCTCTGCGCGCTGCAGGCGTCGCCCGTGGATCTCGCCATGTACTACGATGCCCAGCCTTCCATGACGTATTGCGGCATCTTCGACTACCGTGGCCCGCGCAAGCCCTTCCATGCGTTCCGGGCCTTCAACGAGCTGTATCGCCTTGGTCGTGCGGTGTCGGCGAGGGCGGACATCCCGGGGATCCACGTGTGCGCGGCGACGTCCGGTGCGCAAGGCGCCATGCTGCTGGTCAACTATGGCGGCGAGGATCGGGATGTCGCGGTGGAGATGTCCGGCCTGGCGGCCCCGCGCGGCGTGCGCCTGGAATATCATTGCCTGGACGAGTCCCGCGACCTGGACATGACGCGGAGCGAGACCTATCATGGGGAGACGATCGGCCCGGTGGTGCATCTGGC